>DAOUVM010000013.1 GCA_030667645.1 Ardenticatenales bacterium
TCAGTTCCTTCCTCTATCTGTACAATATGCTCAACAATCCCCACCAAGTGTACGCAATGCGCCGTTACGTGCCGGCGGTCGTGCCAACCTTCCTGATCGGCGCGGCAGTCATGCTGGACCGCCTATGGAGTTCGTCGCGCCGCTGGCGCACCGGCCGAGTACTCGTGGTGTTGACCGGTCTGGTGCTGGTGATCCAATTGCTGTGGGCAGGCCGCTTTCTCCTGCCCCAGGTCGACAATCAGGGCTTGGTGGCGCAAGTTGCTGACTTGGCTGTCGCCCTGCCGCCTGATGACCTCATACTATTCAACGACTCTTCCACTGTTGGGTGGGGCGACACCCTGGGCACAGCGCTGACCTATCTGCACGGCCGGCAGGTGATGACTGTTCGGCAGGAGCAGCCAGATACAACCATTCTATCAAAGCAACTGGCGGTCTGGACCAGTACCGGGCAAGGCGTCCTCATGGTGCCCGGGAACCGGCCGGCATTTTTCGATCTGCCCGACTGGTCCCTAGAGCCCACTGGCGAGTTCGCCCTAGAGTATCGTTCTCTGGAATCATCGTACACACACTTTCCCCGTCAGATCACTACCCACAACATGAACTTGGAATTCTATCGGGTTGTGCCGAACACCAGCACGGCTCCCGTCACCCTCCCCTACGAGATAGACGTGGGCGCCGGGGATTTCGGCGCCCTGGTAGCTGGTTTCTACGGCCGGGAAAAGTCCGGCAACCTTACCTTTCGGTGGACGGCGCCTGAGGCGCGCATCCGCCTGCCGGCCGACGCCCTTGCGCAAGCCACCGTTCTACTCCTGAACGTGGCCGCCCCTCGACCTGGGGTTGATGCCACCCGGCTTGATCTGGCTCTCGACGGCGCGCACTGGACCAGCCTCTCCGTCGACCACGGTTTTGCCGTCTACGAGGTTACACTGCCGCCAACAGTCCCGGCCGGGAACCCCGTTATTCTCACCCTCCGGGCTGGGGGCTGGAACCCCAGGGCAGCCGGGGTGAGCGAGGACAACCGCGACCTGGGCGTAATGTTGGATTGGGTGGAAATCGCTGGTCGAGATCTCCAGTAGGTGAGAAATGAACATAGCTATCCTTACTTCTACCTACCCCCGTTTTCCGGCCGATGGCACGGGGTCTTTTGTTGGATCCCTCGCCGAAGCACTGACAGCATTGGGACACAGTACACATGTCTTGGCCCCGTACGATCCGGCAGTGCAGAGCACAACCACCGCAGTCAATCTCAGGCGCTTTCGGTACATTCTGCCAGACAGCCTCTCGATAGTCGGTCACGCTCGCTCCCTCGAAGCGGACACACGACTCAAAGGGCTGGCTTTTCTGCTGATTCCTCTATGGAGTCTGGTGGCGGCTGCCCACCTTGCTCACACAATCCTTCGCCACAAGATTGATGTTCTCTATGCTCAATGGGTTCTTCCCAGCGGCTTTGTCTCGGCTGTCGTCGCTCGATTCTTCGGTAAACCACTGGTTATTCATCTGCATGGCTCAGACGTGTTTGTGAGCGAAAGCAATCCCGTCTTCGGGCACATCGCCCGTTGGAGCTTCAAGCAAGCAAGCGCAGTCATCGCCTGCAGCGATGATCTACTCAGTCGGAGCATCGATATCGGGCTTTCTCCTGACAAATCACTGGTCATCCCGTATGGAGTGGAGACGCGGCGCTATCGACCAGGCAATGAAGACAAAGAATTGCGGGCTCGATTGGGCGTTCCAGATCGGGCTCCGCTCATCCTAGCCATGGGGCGTCTGGTATACAAGAAGGGATTCGAATTCCTCCTCCGCTCTGCGCCAATAATACTGACAGCCTTTCCCGAAACACGCTTTGTCATCGCTGGTGAAGGCAGTATATCCCAGGAACTGGTAGCTCTCACAGCCGAGTTGGGAATAGGCAGCCGAGTCATATTCCCGGGTCACATTCCCTGGCATGAAAGCCACCGATACTATCAGATGGCCGATGTGCTCGTTGTCCCGTCTGTGGTAGATGAGCATGGCAATGTGGATGGATTGCCCAACGTCCTGCTCGAGGGGATGTCCACCGGACTCGCCATTGTCGCCAGCCGCGTGGCAGGAATCCCCGCGGTTGTTCGCAACAAAGAGAACGGGCTACTGGTGCCTGAGAAAGATCCGGATGCTCTAGCAGAGGGCATCAGACACCTGCTCCAGTCGCCGGAACTTCGTCGTGCCTACGGCCGGGCAGCCCGCAGGGACGCGGTCGCAGAGCTTGATTGGTCCCAAATCGCTTCCCGCGTGGCAACGGTACTGGAAGGAGTCGTGAGAGACTGACATGATGCAGCCTATCCGCAACCTGTCAAACTGCGAGATGCCGCATCCCATCCCGTGCGCACATGGCATAGATAATCCGGGCTGTTTTCAGAACACCCTCGGCGCAGACCTTGAGAAGCGGTGCTGCCAGGACATCGGCGGTTCTATCAGGATGAATGTCCGCTAGCTGACAGCAACATTCGGTCAGGTGGTTGGTGTTGACTCGCACCGGAAAGCCCTCTGCTTGTCAGCCGGCCAAGCATCAGACGACAATCCAGCATTATTTGTGGCGGAGACAGCTCACCTCCCGTTTCAGCAAGACCTCTTCGACCTGCTTGACGGCTGTCCCTCGTGCCGAGGTGCGAATCACGCCCCATCATACCCACCAGCCGGTGGATCAAACGGCACTCGATGTAGCAGCAGCCCGCCGGGAACTCGATCTGGACGCAGAACGGCCGGTGCTGCCGTTCTTTGGATCTGTGCGCCCGTACCCGCGGTTGGACGTACTGGTGGAAGCATTGCACGCAATCCGCCACGAGTACCGTGTTCATGTGCTGATCGTCCATTCCGATGATCCGCTGGCTTTGGCAGACGCTGCTGCCCGGGTCTGCCGCCGTGACCTGGGAGACAGGTTGGCAAACGGTGTTTCCTCCCAGATTGACCGTTTCCCCTGGCCAGGATTGGCGCGTATTGTTGGAGAGCTAGCATCGATTTGAACAAAGTGGTGAACCTGGACCTCATATGACAAGGACCCAAGACACCAGGTTTTTCCTGGTATAATCCATCTAGCACGACTGAGGAGACACTGGTTTGAGAATCGCTTTCTTGCTCACACAGAGCCTAGAGAGTCCATCTGGATTGGGCCGCTATTGGCCATTGGCCAAGGAGATGGGGCGCCTCGGGCATCAAGTGGACATCCTGGCACTGCACCACGATTTCAGAGCGCTGGATCGCAGGCATTTCCGGCAGGAGGATGTCGAGGTGCGATATGTTGGGCAGATGCATGTTCTCAAGAGAGACAGCACAAAGTCCCACTTCAGCCCAGTCCAGCTCTACCGGATTGCGCTCGCTTCCACCTGGCAGTTGATGAACCACGCGCTAAAGACGCCGGCCGATGCCTACCATCTCGGCAAGCCCCACCCAATGAACGGCTTGGCAGGTTGGATAGCCGCACGACGCCGGAAGGTGCCTCTGTACGTTGACTGCGACGACTATGAGGCAGCGTCCAATCGGTACTCGGACCGATGGCAAAGACCGATTGTGCGTTGGTTTGAGGACTGGTTGCCCCGTGAGGCCACCGGCGTCACTGTCAACACCCCCTTCACAAAGACTCGATTGCAGGCATTGGGCATCCCAACCGACCGGATTGTCTACGTACCCAATGGAGTGGACCCAGCGCGATTTGCAGCCAGCCACGGTCAGTCCCCGGTTGCGCTTCGTCAACAACTGAGCCTGGGCAGTCGGCCCGTGATCCTGTACCTGGGCACCCTTAGCCTCGTCAGTCATCCAGTAGACTTGCTCATCCGTTCTTTTGTTGCCGTCCACGCTCACTCGCCAGAGGCGATGCTGCTGCTGGTTGGCGGCGGAGACGACATCGCTCCACTCAAGGAATCGGTGCGAGCACTGGGTTTGCAGAACGTTGTCCAGTTCCTCGGCCGGGTGCACCCGGCCGAGGTGCCGGCATTTTTGCGCATGGCAGACGTGTCGGTAGACCCGGCGCATGACGACCTGATAGCACAGGGTCGGTCACCCCTCAAGATCGTTGAGAGCATGATGGTGGGTACCCCGGTGGTTACTGGCGACGTTGGAGATCGCCGCCAGATCCTGGCTGATGGTCAGGCCGGGCTGCTGGTGAGACCCGGCTCGGCAAGCGCTCTCGCTGAGGGAATTATCAAACTAATCCGCAACCCAACGTTGGCCCAACGACTGGGAGAGGCTGGCCGGCTGCGGGCTGGGCTTTTTCACTGGGACCGCCTAGTGCGGGATTTCATGCAGGTATACCAACAGTGACCTCTGGCCATCCCCCGGTTGCAGCGATCGTACTCAACTGGAACGGCCGTGACAACACGTTGGCGTGTCTGGATTCGCTGAGCGCAACGGACTACCCGGCATTGGAGCTAATCGTGGTTGACAATGCCTCCACTGACAACAGTGTGTTGGCAATTGGAGCTGCCGTTCCCCAGGCAAAGATGCTGCGGAACGAGCACAACCTGGGCTACGCTGGGGGTAACAACGTGGGCATCGCCTATGCCTTGAGCGGGCCGGCCGCCTACGTGCTCATTATTAACAACGATACGCGAGTTCACCGAGAATTCGTGCACGAACTCGTCCGAGCCGGCGAGATCCACGTCCGAGCTGGCGCCCTGATTCCAAAGATCTACCGCTGGGACGATCCCAAGCGCATCTGGGCGGCGGGCGCTCGCTGGTGCCGTGTCCCGCCGCGAGTCAAGATAATCGGCTTGAACGCCCCCGATGCTTCGGTATTTGATCGATCTCGGGAGTTAGAGTACGCTACCGGTTGCGCCTGGCTAATCCGTCGGGAGGCGCTCCAGACGGTGGACGGCCTTGACTCTGGATACTTTATGTATCAGGAGGATTACGACTTTTGCTACCGGCTCCGGGAGAAAGGGTACACCCTCCGCTTTGTGCCAACCGCCAAGGTTTGGCATCAGGTATCGGCCGGGTTGGGCCTTCGCTCAGCCCATTGGTGGTACCAGTGGAGTCGATCTGTCGTTCGTTTCTATCGGATCAAGAACCGCTTTCCCGCGCACTGGCTGGTTCTCTTTGCAGGATGGGTCATGCTACGCGAGCTGGTCAAGGGGGATGTGCGTTTTGCAGCCCCCTATCTGCGCGGGCTGCGCGATGGATGGCGAGCGCTGGAAGCCGAAGGATCCGAGTAGGTAGCTGCGTGGAGTGGGTAACTTGTGCTGTCTGCGGAGCCGATGACAGCGAACCCTTGCTGATTCGCGCTGACCGGCTCTCTGGGGAGCATTTCCAGTTTCGGGAATGCCGGAGATGCGGTCTGCTCTACCTCAATCCCAGGCCAAGCATGGATGAGATAGCCGCTTTCTACCCAGACCGGTATGAACCCTATCGGGCAGACCTGCCGGCCGATTGGCTGACTGCCCGGCGCACCCAAGGAGCACAGGTGATCAAACGACGGTTCGTAGAAGCGTTCCGGACCGGTGGCCGGCTGCTGGACGTGGGCTGTGCCACAGGGGACTTTCTCGCCCGGATGGCTGTGCGCGACTGGGATGTCCAGGGCGTAGAAACCAGCCCGTTGGCAGCCCGGGTTGCACGGAAGCGGCACGGGGTGCCCGTTTTCGTGGGACAGTTGGGAGACATGGACTTTTCGAACGGGAGCTTTGACGTGATCACTCTCTGGGACGTGCTGGAGCACTTGCACAACCCACTGGCCGACCTGCGCCGCATTCACCGACTATTGGTGGCCGGCGGGCATGTGATCCTGTCCATCCCGAACCTGCAGAGCTGGGACAGAATACTATTTGGATCTGCGTGGATTGGGTGGGACGCGCCGCGTCACTTGCACATGTTTCCCCCCAAGCCACTGGAACGGATGCTATCTTCAGCGGGCTTTCGAATCATTGCGCGGCGTTGTATTCTGGGTGGGATCGGAGCGTTTATCCTGAGCTATCAATTCTGGCTAGCTAGCACAGCCCCCAAGTCATGTCTGCAGGTCTTGCGGGCTCCAAGTCCGCTGCTCCCGGTGCTGCTCTGGCCCTACAAAGAGCTTGCATATCGCTTTGGACGCGGCCCTATTGAGACAATAGCTTGCATCAAGACATGAATCTCCGCCTGCAACTTGCTTTGGTGCTCGTGCTCCTGACGGCTTTCGGTCTTCGTGTGCATGGGTTGGATGCAGAGAGCCTGTGGGCCGATGAGGGTTACTCTATCTCATTGGCTCGCCATGACCTGGGGGAGATCGTACGAGGGACTGCGGCCGACCAGCACCCCCCACTGTACTACCTCCTTCTCCATGCGTGGATTACGGCTGGCGAGTCAGTATTCCAGGTCCGGTATCTATCTGTTCTGTTTGGATTGCTGGCCGTCTCGCTGATGGGGTGGATTGGACGACTGGTTGGAGAAGATAGACTGGCGTTCATCGCGGCCGGGCTCATGGCGGTTTCGCCGATGCATGTCTGGTATTCTCAAGAAGCTCGGATGTACATTCTGCTCTGCACACTTGGAATCATCTCTGGCGGACTTTGCTGGAAACTGGCCCGCGGGGAAGGGAAACCTCGCCACTGGCTAGGTTTCTTGATCAGTTCGTCGTTAGCCATCTACACACACTACTTTGCCTTTTTCCTGCTGTGTTTTGAGAACCTGGCAGTTGCGTTGTGGATTTCGCGCACCCGCCAAGTGCGGAATTGGTACAGATGGCTGGCTGGACAAGTGATCCTCGTCCTCGCTTTTGCCCCCTGGATACCAACTGCCCTCTACCAAGCTCGCTTCCATCGCATGACGTGGATGCCCGTGCCCAATTGGCCCGCCTTGCGCGAAACGCTGATCCTCATGAGCACGGGATTGACTGGGCGCACGGACGCCCTCTACTATCTCGCGATGGGGTGGACGGTATGTGCCATGTTGGCAGGAGCGAGAGCCATTTGGAAAGAACGGAGCCGCACCCAAAGAGCTGCACTCTTTGCCTTCCTGTGGTGGGCTGTCCCGATTTTCCTGATCCTTGCGATCTCACAACGCTATCCGATCTTTCAGCAAAAGCAGGTTCTCATCTTTCTTCCCGGCCTGCTATTGTACGCCGCTTGCGCATTGTGCTCGCTCCCGCGCTGGGCAGCCGCCTCGTTGTTGACAGGTGCCCTCTTGCTGGCTGGATTTTCCCTCAGCACCCTGTACGGAGACCCACAAAAACAGGGATGGCGTGAAGCAGCCCGCTATATTTCCCTGAACCAGCTACCTGGCGATGGAATTTACCTGAACCCGGCCGCGGCCGATCCAACCTTGACATATTATCTGACAGAGCCGATGCCGATCAGGGGTTACCCGCCAGGATACGACATTGTCCGTGGAGGATGGAGAGGAGAATTGCTGACACCCAAGATTGCTGCCGCTGAATTGGCACCGCTGGCTGATGAACATCCTCGGATCTGGCTAGTCCAGTTCAGTGCTGATTTCTGGGACCCAGGCAATGCATTACCCACCTGGCTGTCAGAACACGGGCGGTTGCTCGCTGAGCAAAGCTTTCGTGGAGTGGATGTGCGAATCTATGAGACTCGGGCCAGCAATGAGTAATCTTTGGCATCGCCTTGAGTGGTTGCGTCGCTGGGCCAGCTCCCGCGCGGCCCGCCCAATTATCGGAGCTCTTGTCCTCGTCGTCAGCCTGCTCTTCCTGGCAGGTGCCATCTACGTCAACCGTCAAGCTCTGCAGGATCACGATTGGCATATCAATATCTGGCTACTCCTACTGGCCTTTGCGCTGTATCCCCTCGGTTATGTGCCGGTGATCCTCTGTTGGCATTTTCTGATTCGGATGTTGGGTGGCACGGTGGATGTGTGGACCAATATCCGTCTTTACAGCCTCTCCAGTCTGCCCAAGCGCATTCCAGGGCCGGTGTGGTATGTGGCCAGTCGCTCTGTGATGTACAAGCAACATGGCGTGCCCCACTCGATCACCCTGACAGGCGTGGTAGTAGAGACAATCTGCCTGATGCTCTCGGGGCTCATGACCTACTTGCTGTACCTTGCCCTGTCGGGTCTATCGGCAGATCCACGGTTGTTGTGGGCTGGGTTGGGCGCAATCGCGTTTGCAAGCTTGGCCGTCTGGCGCGTGGAGTGGGTGAATCGGGCGGTTGGTTGGCTGGCTGGCCGGTCCGGGGTTGGTGCGCCAACCAAATTGCAGCGCCGCTCTCTGCTGGCATTGCTGGCTGGTTATGCTCTAGCCTGGATGGGCGGCGGAATGGTGTTGTTTGTGCTAGCCAGGGGAGTGATAGATCTGCCACTTGAATTGCTGCCAGCCATTGTGAGCAGTTGGGCTGGGGCCGGCATAGTCAGTGTTGTGGCACAATTCACCGTGGCGAATCTCGGCTTGCGGGAACTGGCATTGTCCGCCCTTCTTAGCATCTACCTACCCATATCGGTCGCGGTCGTCATCTCTCTCATGTTCCGGGTGTTGCTGATGGCCGGCGAGTTCGTGTGGTCCCTGATACTTGCAGCCATCGCAAAGCAGTTCGAGAGTGCGCATACACCACCCTAACCCGCAAGTTAACCCAAAAGGGTTATTGCATTGGCTGTCATGCTATGGCATAATTTTCATCAGGATAAGTGATAGTCTGTTGAAGAGGCTCGTAACTATCGGTAGAGGTTACCTCAGGAGGAGAAATGAAGACTCTCAAGTTGTTTGGTTTGGTGACAATCATGCTGGCCATCATGATCGCTGTGCCCGCTATGGCAGATTTCGGGACTACCGCTTCATCAATCACAGTGCAGAACACAGGGACGTCGGTGGCAACCGTCTCCTTTACCTTCTACGACGCAAGCGGCTCGGCTTACAGCCCTAACCCGCTCACCAGCGATGGTTCTGCTAAAGCCAACCCGTTTACTCTGAACGCAGGCGAATCCTACGAGTTGTACATGCCGAACGCCAATCTGGCCGACGGCAAGTATTCACTGGTAATCTCCTCCGATCAGCCAGTCGTGGCTGTGTCCAATGTGATTCGCGACTATTCCGGCACCGGCTACAACGGCACCTTTGCTGGCTTTTCCGAGGGCGCAACCACGGTCTACATGCCATCAATCGTCTACGACTACTATGATTACTACAGCGAACTCTCGATCCAGAATACCGGGAGTGCGGCTACTAACATCACTGTTGACTATTCTTGCCCCGATGGTACCTATCAAGACACAGCCTCGGGTGTTGCGCCTGGCGCCGCTGCGCATTTCTCCTTGGCCGACAGTCCACCCACCGGCATGACTGGAGGCAATACCAACGGCGCATGCAGCGCCACGATATCGGCTTCCGAGCCAGTGGCTGCCGTTGACAACCAGTACAATCAGGATGGATTCCTCCAGACCTACAATGGCTTCCTGGCCGGCGCCACTGCCCTGAAAGTGACTGCCCTCTATAACGGGTACTATGGGTGGAACTCCAGCCTGGACATCCAGAATGTCGGTGCTGCGGCGACTAACGTCACTGTCACCTACAGTGATGGGGAGACAGACACCTGCACGGCCTTGGCGGTGGGAGACAAGTGCTTCTTTTATATGCCGGGCAAGGCTTCGGCTACCACATTGTTCGCTGCCAGTATCAGCGCCGGAGAACCCCTGGTGGCAGTCCATAACGCAGCCAACAACCTGGGACTCGCTCAGACCAGCAATTCCGCCAGCAGTGGTGGTACGACAGCCAGCATCCCAGCGGGATACAACGGCTACTATGGCTGGAACTCCTCGTGGGCATGCATCAATCTTGGCACTGTGGACACCGACCTGACGGTCGCCTACGCTGGTTATGGGACCTACAACATCACCGGCCTGGGAGCAGGCGAGAGCCACGAACAGTTTGTGCCGAACGATTCCGCTGGCCCGACGACCGGTCAACGGGCGTCCGTTACTGTCACATCCTCGGCTACGGACATTGCTTGCACCTACAATGCGAACCAGGACCTCCTCATTGGCACTGGCGACTGGGCGCTAGCTGGCAACGCATTCGCCGAGTAGCATTGATTCCAGGTCCATTCAACAGGGTCACCAACCAGTTGGTGACCCTGTTTTTTGGTCTCAGCCTCCCTGATCCATAACTGATCGGTAGTTCGACCGCCATCTGGATGAACAGGCTCATCTTTGTTCCCGCCTACTGCCGGTCAAACAGGATGTACGATGATCGCACCAAGGGTGGCAGGACTAGTGATCGCTGGAGCGGTGTTAGCTCTTCTGTTCAAGTGGGGTCCCGCTTTTGACATCTCAGAGACCGCAACGCGTTCTACGTTCCCGCTCGTGGCTCTAGACCCACTCAGTGGTGACTTGCACATAGTATGGACAGAGGGCGCTGGGCTCCAGCGCCAGGTCCTGCATCGGCGCTGGAGAGCAGACATTCAGAAATGGATTCCGATCAGTCAAGTGGGCTACTCTCCGGGGGATGACGCCATGCCTGCGCTGTTGTTCGATGAAAGCGGTGTGGGACACATCGCGTGGACACGACGGTATCTGGCAACGGCCGGCGCGCCGGACACGGGGACTGAAATCGTTTATAGGCAGTGGCTCGGTGAAGGTTGGTCGGCCGAAGAGCTTGTCCACCACGTTGACAGCTTTCTGGCGGATGCCTTTCATCTTATTCTGTTACCGGAACCCGGGGGGGCGGGACTAGTTGCGGTCTGGGGAAGAGGATACTCCTGGGCACAACGAGGTACAGCAGGGTGGTCTCCCTTGCCTCCTTTCGACTATTCCCTTGGCATTTCCTTGATGACGGCAGCCCGCGATGAGGACAACCATTGGCATTTCGCTGCCTTTGGCCCCAACTCCGGCACCCAGGGATTCGACCCCTTTTATTCGGATGCCTACTACACCGTCTTTGATGGCGACGACTGGACATCGCCAATCAACGTGAGTGGCGCCAGTGGAATCGCACACGCTGTCGATATCGCATTTGACGCCGCGGGCCAGGTACACTTGCTTTGGAGTGACAACAATCCGATTGGATCTATGGAATCCGCCATTTCAACCATCTACGAGAGTGTCATCACTGACACAGTTGTCATATCAAGTAGCCAGGTCATCCCCTACAACCTCAACCAAAGCGTGCAAGACCTATCTCTGGCGGCAGATGAAAAGGGGCAGCTGCACTTGATGTGGAGTGAAGGCATCCAGATCGAGTTCGAAAGCGTCGGCCTCAATCTACACTATCAAGATTACGCCCAGGGCGGCTGGTCAGCCGAAACAGTATTGACCAGTTCGAAAGCTGACAGCCTAAACGTGCATCTGGTGGCCGGTGGCGATCATCTGGTTGCCGCGTGGGAGGAGGGGCCATCCACCGAAGAGCAGATCTATGTCATGAGCACCAACCTTGATCTGGTCGCGCCGGTAATGAACTTCTCCTACCTGCCACTTGTCACCTGCCCTTGACAGGGCAGGTGCGGTTGATAGAATTCCGTTGGGCTATGCAGAAAAGGGACCGCGAGAATATGAAATGGGTACTGCAGTTGCTACTATCTGGAATCTTGCTCCTGCTGGCATCAACCGGCTGCCGACCAGCACCGGATGGCACAGACATCGAGATAGTCAGTTCGCCCGAGGCCCCCACTCCTGAGGTCATCGCCTCTCCCACCAAGGTGGATGAGCAAGAAGGAACCAGAGATGACGCTGGTAAACTGGAGAACACTCCACTTCCAGAGGGCTACCCTGCTCCCGCGCACCCGCCATCCCATGCAACCCCGCAGGGGTATCCTGCACCGCCCACTCGGGAGCCCTTTGTTTTTCCCGAGTCGGATCCGGGATATGCAACCGTCAAGGGCGTTCTTCTGCTGATTGACCCAGTGAACGCCGCACTGACCGAGAGTGACAGCGTCTATTTGCTGCCTGTGCCGGCCGGCGAGGGGATTGTCTATCCAGAGTTCGACGAAACCACCGCCATCCGGGCCACGTGCGACAGCGTTGCCGGGGACTTCCGCTTCCTGAATGTGCCGGTCGGCACCCATGCGATGGTGGCATTCACCATCAGCGGGCGCATATCAGTGAGTGGCTTTGCAGGCGGTGGGGCAGTGTTGATTCTCGTCACGGACGACGATCTGGGCACAACCATTGACCTGGGACAAGTGCGAGTTCCCTAAGAGTAATGGATCTCGTGATATAAGGCGGGCCGTCGGCCCGCCTTTTTTTGTCCCCCCAGCGCCAGCGTGCTACAATACCCCCGCCGGAGGAGGCCCAAGAATCACCAAGACGCACTTACCACCGCAACCAAACGACACGGCCGGTTTGCTCGCCATCAACGATGCCGCGCTCACCATCGCGGCCGAACCTGACCTGGACAAGGTACTGCAAAAGATCGTTGACTTGGCGCGCGAGTTGGCGCGCGCCAGGTACGCAGCCTTGGGCATCCCCGACCCCGATGGGAGATTGACTCAACTCATTGTCTCCGGCTTGAGCGATGAGCAAATGGCCCGCATAGAAACCAAGCCAACCGGCCGGGGCGTTCTGGGCCTGCTGCTGAACCAACCGCAGGTGCTGCGCCTATCTGACCTCCGACAGCACCCCGTTTCAGTAGGCTTTCCCCGACACCACCCACAGATGGGATCTTTCATGGGGGTCCCCATCGCCGCCCAGGGCAGGTTGGTGGCCAGCCTCTATCTCACAGATAGGATTGGGGAAGACCAGTTCACCGAGAGGGATGAATGGCTGATCCGGGGGCTGGCTGCCCACGCAGCAGTGGCGATTGAGAACGCCCGACGCTACGAGCGCGTCCGGCGGATGGCAGTGCTGGAGGAACGTGAGCGCATTGGCATGGACTTGCATGATGGAATCATCCAATCCATTTATGCCGTCGGCCTGTCCCTAGAACTAGCACGGATGGTGCTCAAGGAAGAAAACCCAGACGAGACGCTCCAGCACACTACGTCTGCTATCAAGGGACTGGACAATATCATCCGCGACATCCGCAGCTATATCATGGATCTGCAGCCAGCCCGCATCCAGGATGATCCCCTGGGCATCGCCCTGGAGCGGCTGGTGCGTGAGCTCCGTGCCAATACGCTGGTACAGGTCACTCTGGAGGTAGACGGCGATGTCGACGATGGCTTGGCCGACAACTGCCGCCTGGCTCTGTTCCACATTACTCAGGAGGCGCTGGCCAATGTCGCCAAGCACGCACGCGCTTCGACCGTCAATGTGAGGCTCGGCCGCCTACACGACCGAGTGGTGCTCGACGTAGAGGACGATGGCGCCGGTTTTGATTCGGACAGGATCGGCGGCATTCCTGGCCATGGATTGTCCAACATGGCATTCCGCGCCCGCTCGCTGGGAGGCAACCTGACAGTGAGCAGCACAGTAGGCAAAGGGACACACGTCAGAGCAGTTCTGCCCGCTCAGGCCACCTCTGAACTCCCCCAAATGTTGGTCACTTTCCCCTGAGCACTTGAAAAAACAGCAATTTGGCGGTTCTGCAACCGCTCTACCCGTGAATCACAATCAATAACGGAAAGTTGTTCCCTGACAAGTGCTAAGGACGGAGACCTTCCTTTCCAACGAATGTAGACAGACGGTGCTCCACCGCATAGGCAGCCGCCTCGGCCCGGTTGGAGACGCTGAGTTTGCTGAGAATGTTACTGACATAGTTGCGCACTGTGCCCGGGCTGAGGTGCAGGATCTCAGCGATCTCACGATTCGTCTTGCCGGTCGAGATTCCGCTCAGAACGTTTAGCTCCTGTGGAGTGAGCTCCGAAAAGGCTGCAGCCTCGGCCGCCACCGCCGCTCGCCGCACCTCGGCAAAAACTCTCGATGTCAGCGCCGGGTCAAGGAGCGATTCACCCCGACCAACAGTCTCCAGCGCCCGAATCAACTCTGCTCCACCGATCTGCTTGAGCACATATCCGGCCGCGCCGGCGCGGATCGCGCTAAAGAGCATCTCGTCCTCGGCGTATGACGTGAGGATGATCACCTGGCACTCGGGTGCCTGGGCAACGATCTGCTCGCACGCGCCAATGCCTGTGCCGCCCGGCAGGCGAATATCCATCACCACCACGTCCGGCCGGCGATCCAGCGTCTTGATCACCGCCTCGTCCGCTGTAGCCGCTTCTCCCACCACCTCAAAGTCTGGATGGCGGTCCAACAGGGCGCGCAGCCCCAGCCGCACTACCTCATGATCATCCACAATCAAAACACGTTGCCGCTTCATTGCATCCCAGCTATTGGCAGGCCGCTCGTCCTGGCAATCCAGGATGGCAACCAGCCCACTAGTGATTCCATCACCTGGGTCGTGTTCTCAACATAGAGCCCCATATCGCCGTAAGCCTCCCCCCCGTGGCTCCCAACCAGATCTGTTACTCCGCGCAAAATCAGGCACCGAGTATCGTTCCGGGCCGCCACCCAGGCAATAGCTCCCGACTCCCAGTCTCCAGCGACCGCGCCAAACCGCTCTTTCAGATGAGGGATTTCTTCAGCCAACAGATCGCGATCGGCAGAAACAAGCAACGTACGCATAACCCGAAATCCCTCACCATGCCATCCGTTAGCCAGCCACGAAAGATCCAGGTCCACTGCATAATGGGCGAGGTGTTCGTCCGGGTCGCCCATCTGCTCTATGATATCGTACACCACCGTTCTCTCGGCCAGGATTATCGTTCCTCGCTCAACTTTGCCCTCAATGCCGCCGCAGGTGCCCAGATTGATGAGGAGCCGGGGCGACCAACGACCGATCACATACTGTGTTGAGGCGGCCGCAGCGATCTTCCCCCATCCGCCGTGAAAAAACAAAATCGGTTCGCCACCAACACCCACATCCAAATCGACGTCGAACCACTCGCCATAGGGCGAACTCCTCGGCCTTGCGGCCGGAAAGAGCCGGCGGATGACCTGCCACTCGGTGTTCGCAGATATTAGAACGATAACCGCGCGATGCGGGCAATCAGTTTTCTCAGGCATCACCAATCACAACTCTAGCGAACCTTTGAGGACCGCAAGCAGCAATTCCACGCTGTTTTGCACATCCCGAGCATCCACCATCTCCGAATTCGAGTGTACATAGCGACACGGGATTGAGACACAGCCGGCAATCACACCGGACTGCGTCAATTGCATGGCGCGCGCATCGGTGGATCCATACGTCAGCACCTCCAACTGGTACGGGATCTCTGCCTCCTCTGCCCGCTGCACCATCAATCGAACCAGCCCCGGATGGGCAATCATTCCACCGTCCTTGACTTTGATAGCGGGGCCATCACCGAGGGAGACCGCCATCGGGTGCGACTTGGGTGTATCTCCAGTTGCGGTCACATCTACCGCAATCCCCACCTCAGGCGCCAGCGAAAAGGCGGCCGTCGTCGCACCGCGTACGCCCACCTCTTCCTGAACGCTAAAGACAAAATGCACCGTGTGGGGCAAGGCGAGCTTCTGACGGTTGATGGCCAACATCAACTCAACCAGGATCGCGCAACCAATCCGGTCATCCAAGGCTTTGGCCACCCAGCGATCGCCCTGCGCCAGAAAGCCGCGATCAAAACCGGCCATGGCGCCCACCTTGACGGGACAACTGGCCCGATCTCTGGCGCCAACGTCAATATACAACTGATCAAGCCGGGGAGTCCTGTTGGTGTTCTCGCGCTTTTCTATCCCGATCACCCCCATGGTCCCGTCGGCGAATCTGACCCGATTTCCCACCAAGAGTGCCGGTGAGACGCCACCCACTGGACCAAATCGCAGAAACCCCTTTTCGTCTACGTGGGTGATAATGACGCCAATTTCGTCCATGTGGGCGGCCAGCATGACTCGCCGGCCCGCGCCATTCCCATTCAGCGATGCAATCAGGTTACCCAACGCATCTGTTTCGATCTCGTCGGCCACGTCAGCAATTTCAGCCTGGATAATCGATCGAATCTGATCCTCGTGACCCGAGGGACCGTAGGTTTGTGCCAGCGTGCGAATCGTCTCTATCACAGAATGCCTCCAGGTTTGCCTATCGAGCAATCACCGCCGGATTCAACCCTGCCAACACCGCCGTCATCAGCCGAGTCGTGTTCTCGACATCTACCTTGCTGCAAATCGCGGCCGGGGCATGAATATAGCGACAGGGTACCGAAACCCCGGCCGATGGCACACCCCCCCGAGCGAGATGAATTGCGCCCGCATCTGTTCCGCCCCCCGTTGTGCGGCGGAACTGGTATGGAATGTCGTGCTTTTCGGCCATAGCCACAACAAAGCTGACCAGTCGCGGGTCAGCAATCGTGCGGGCGTCCATCGTGGTCAGGGCTGGCCCTTTGCCAATCTCGGTGACCGGGGAGACATCATCCTCTTTGGGCAAATCA
>DAOUVM010000054.1 GCA_030667645.1 Ardenticatenales bacterium
GCGAAGAAATCGGTCCGGGAGAACCGGCCGGTCAAGTTGAGCGAAGTCGACATCTGAGACTCGTCGCGCGGCACAGGTGAGGCACAGAGCTTGTCATAAACAACTTGCGGTTTGTGATCCCTCTGGCCGTGAATCACCCTTGACAACGGGAACTTTTTTTCTCAAGTACGGAGCCTGAGGTTGAACGTATATGGGATGAACAGCAGGACAGCATGAGCGGCTCGTACCGGCGATGTGCGCCATCACCATCGGCCGCAGATCCACTCGAGCAGTAACCGATCAAGTGTTGGAATTCGCGCCAATCTACGTCCAGTCCGATTTGCGGTCTGGATGCGTAGAGGCACAGTAGGGAGAAATGAGATGTCTAAGAAACCACTGCCACCAGGACTACTGGCCACTGACCAACCCGACCTGTTCTTTGAGGACAACACGGTCGGCCGCCTCAAAAAGGAGGTCTGGGAGTCCAGCGATGCTGAGATCGATACCATTCTGGCCGAGTACGGTATTCCCTCGCCGACAGAGTGGGGAAAGCCCGGTTCTTATATCCAGACCACCGTGCGCTGGCAGGTAGAGGAGAATCGGCGCAAGAACGATATCGTCTTTGTTCCCATTGGCTGCACCGAGCTGCACGGCGCGCATCTTCCCAGCGCCTCGGATACCCTCTATGTCAGCCAGATCGTGGAAGGGTTGCGACGGTACACCGCCGCGCGAGGCGCGCCGGTGAACCTTGCCCTCCCGCCGCTCAACTATGGTTCCCACCCCTACCATCACATGGGTATGCCGGGCACCGTCCCCATTCGTGAGAACGTGGCCCGCGAACTGCTGATAGACGTGATGTTGGGCCTGTGGAACGATGGCTTTCGCAAGCAGGTTTATATCAACAACCACGGCCATCTCTGGATGCTTGAATCAGCCATCCAGCAATTCATGAAGCGGTATCACCTGCCCGGCATCTTTCGCGTGATCGACTGGCACCGAGCCGTGCGCGAGTTCTTCCGCACCACGGAAAAGGGCGGCCAACTGGATACCAACTTTGTCCACGCTGACGAGTCCGAAACCTCTCTGGGTCTGCTGCTCCATCCCGAGATGGTGGACATGGCGTACGCGGTGGACACTGAGGGTAAGAGCTACCTGCCCGAGGGCCATTTTGACAAATCGGTGGATCCCTTTAGCCGGCCGAGCCGGTGGTCGGAAGGCGAGGGCCACTTTGCTATCGAGATCGCCGCCACACCCGAAGGGGTGGTGGGCAAGGCGACCCATGGTGCGGCCGAAAAGGCCAAACGGCCCGTGGCTGCCATCCTGCGCTACCTCACCTTGCTCAACGACCAGATTCTGGAGGCCTTTCCGCCCGGGACCGTTCCCCCGGTCGACCAGGTCACCCTGCGCAGCGAGGACGAGATGGAACCGTACCTGCGCGAGCCGCTGAGCGATGGCTGGAAGCCGGTCTACGGCCTGCCTCGCATTGGGCAGGATTCTCACTCTTAGCGTGTCGTGGATTGGGATGGCGGGTAATGTTCGGCCGGACTCTCCCCACCGCAGTGGAGCAGCCCCAGAGTGCCATTGTCTCAGCAGTGGTCGCGTGACTGGGGATGGGAAGACTCCTGCCGGACATGCCGCCGCACACCCGGAGATTGAAGCGTTCAAGAAGATTGGGAAGCTGAGCACCGGTAGCCATCAAGTGAGGTAGAAATGGCCAAGAAGGTTTTTGTATCGTTCGTGCTTGACGAGACTGGCTCAATGCAAGTATGCAAGAAAGAGACGATTGATGGGTACAATGAATACGTCAATAAGCTCGCTCAAGAGCACAAGAACGTCCGGTTTACCTTGACGCAGTTCAACGCAAACAAGCTGCAAGTAGTTCATGATGCCGTCAAGATTGGCCAAGTGCCAGAGATGACGGGAGAGACCTATAGACCGGATGATTTGACGCCGCTGTATGATGCGATTGCTACCACCATAAGACGCACGGAGATCAAGGCGGGGAAGGACTCTGTGTTGTTTATCGTCATGACAGATGGTGAGGAGAATGCTTCCAAAGAGCACGATTTCAAGTCGGTGCAAGCGCTCATTGAAGAAAAGAGCGATTGGACATTCGTGTACCTGGGCGCCAATCAGGATGCGTGGGCAGTTGGGACAAAGATGGGAATTGCGGCCGGAAATACGATGAGTTATGCGCAAAGCAAGACCGGAGAAACCATGTCGGCAATGACCCAGGCCTCTTCTCGCTTTGTGACACAAGCTGCCGAGTCGGATGATCACAGGACAGAGAACTTTTGGAAGGACGCAAATATCGACGAGAATGACTTGAAATAGGATCCGCGACAGAGGTGTTTCCGGTATCGTTCATAGCATCCAAGTGAATTGCAGCGTCCGACTGGCACAGCTTGATTTCTCTATCTCTCGCCAGTGTCGTGCCCAGTCTCGTGTCTGAATTCCTTTGAAAGGGTCTCCATATGAAGCTTAGTATAGTCCTCTCCACACACACAGCCCAGTTTCAGGCGGTGGCTTTCAAGGGGGACTTTGAGTCCAACGTCGCCAAGATCGCCGGCATGGGCTACGATGGCGTAGAGTTGGCCATCCGCGATCCCGGGCTGGTCGACGCCGGCGAGTTGCTGCGCGTCGTATCGAACCATGGCCTGGAGGTCCCGGCCATAGGCACCGGCCAGGCCTGGGGCGAAGAGGGGCTCTCCTTCACCGACCCGGACCCGGCCGTGCGGGCGGCCGCTATCGACCGAGTCAAGGCCCATGTCCCCCTGGCGGCTCGGCTGGGAACGGCCTGCGGTGAGCACAATCGAACTGCTATCATCATCGGCCTGCTGCGCGGGATCGTCAAACCGGGCGTGACCCACGGTCAGGCGATGGCGTGGTTGGTCGATGCACTGCAGGTGTGCTGTGCGGCCGCGGGCGCGGTACGGATTGCACTTGAGCCCATCAACCGCTACGAGACCACGCTGATCAACACCGTCGACCAGGGGCTGGAACTGGTGGAGCAGGTCGGCGCAGACAATATGGGCCTCCTGCTGGACACCTTTCACATGAACATCGAAGATGCCGTCATTGAGGACAGCATCCGCGCCTGCGGCGACCGCATCTTTCACTTTCATGTCGCCGACTCTAACCGATGGTACCCGGGCGCCGGGCACCTCGACTTTGGGTCCATCCTGGATGCCCTCTTGACCACCGGTTATCAGGGCTTTGTATCCGGGGAGTTCATGCCCCTGCCTGACGCCGATACGGGAGCCGAGAAGAGCATCGGCCATCTGCGCCAGATCGCTGGAACGACGGCCGCTGTGGGTCCAAAATCATGACACACGCAAAATGGCGCCTCCTCCCTGACCGGTACTTTGACCCCGATCCCGCGCAGCGGCGGATCGCGCGCCAGTTGTACGAATCGGTGGCTGATCTGCCTATCATCAGCCCGCATGGTCATGTGGATCCCAGCCTCTTTGCCGATGAAAACACCACCTTTGGCACTCCAGCCGAGTTGTTCATCATCCCTGACCACTATGTATTTCGAATGGTCTACTCGCACGGAGTCCCGTTGGAGGCCTTGGGAGTTCCCAAGGGAACCGGGGAGCAGGATCATCGCAAGATCTGGCAGACCTTCGCCGACCATTTCTACCTATTTCGAGGGACGCCAACCGGCGTCTGGCTGGCTTTCATGCTGCAGGTGGTCATGGGTGTGGAGATCAAGCTGTCCGGGGCGACCGCCCAGGTTATCTACGACCAACTCGAGGAGACACTGGCCTCGCCCGAAATGCGGCCGCGTGCGATGTTTGACCGCTTTGGCATCGAGGTGCTCTGCACCACGGATTTCGCGGCCGATTCGCTGTGTCACCATCAGGCCATCCGGGCCTCTGATTGGGGAGGGGACATCAGACCCACGTTCCGTCCCGATGATGTGATTCACCTCTTGCGGCCGAACTGGCGAAGCAACCTCGACGCCGTGAGTGATTGCACCGGGATCGAGATCATCTCGTACCGCACTCTGATCCAGGCGCTGGAGGAGCGACGTGCTTTCTTCCAAGCGATGGGCGCGGTTGCCACCGATAGCGATGGCACTACTCTGAGTACCGGCGAGTTGTCCCCAACCGAGGCGGATCGGATATTCCAGCGCGCGCTCAAGGCCGAGGCAACGGCGGAGGACGCGGCCCGTTTCTTTGGCCACATGCTGATGGAGAGCGCCCGCATGAGCATTGAGGATGGACTGGTGATGCAGGTGCATTTTGGCTCCTATCGTAATCACAACCAGCCGCTTTATGACCGCCTTGGTCCCGATATGGGCTGCGACATCCCCATCCAGGCCGAATTTACTCGCAATCTGCGCGAGTTGCTGAACAAGTATGGCAACGACCCCCGGCTCACCTTTGTCGCTTTCACGCTGGACGAATCCACCTACTCCCGCGAACTCGCACCCCTGGCCGGGCACTATCCCGCCCTGAAGGTCGGTCCCGCCTGGTGGTTCCACGACAGCATCAACGGCATGACGCGCTACCGGCAGCAGGTAATCGAGACAGCGGGCCTGTATAATACGGTAGGTTTCATAGACGATACACGTTCCTTTCCCTCGATCCCGGCCCGTCACGACCTATCCCGGCGGGTGGATGCCAACTGGATCGCTGGCCTGGTAGTGCGGGGCATTGTGGACATGGAGGATGGCCACGAGATGATCCTGGATACGGCTTATCGTCTCGCCAAGAGGGCCTATGGATTTAGTTGCGATGGAAAGGGCGGTCCTTTCCCTTCTGGAGAGTGAAACATGGACTTGGAACGCTTGGCCGGCATGCCGGTTTACCCCCAGTCGGTAGTTGAGGCCGGCGGCAGTACCTTTTTTCTCGCCCGCGATGCTCGCGGCCGACGCCTGGGGATTCTGGGTGCCGCGCATGGCTTTGGAGGAGGCGAACAGAGCCCAGGCGGGGTAACCTTCTGCCCGCTGACGGCGGCCAATGCGGCCGCCATGCGGGACAGGATGCCCTGGCTCCGCCCTCAGCCTCTCGGCTTGGCGACCTCGGCCGGTTGCGGCGACCGGCTCGGCCTGGCGACGCCGGGTCACCTTCGCGCCGTGCGCCAGGCGGGCGACATCGCTCCGATCCTCGCCCAGCAATCGATGCGCGAGAATGCTCGCACCGGCCGGACGCCGCAAAACGTGATGGACGATGCCCTCTGGGGCATTTTCCAGGAAGGGTGGCGGGACGCGTGGGGAGCGGACGCCGATCACCTGAAAACGATCGATGAGATAGATCTGTGTCTGGCGGCCGGTTATACCTTCTTTACCATCGACCCCGGCGACCATGTGAACAACAGGGCCCACACCGCTTCCCTGGAAGAGTTGAAGGGCATGATCCACGCCCTTCCGTGGGATCTGTTGGAAGACTCACCGGAAGGTTTGCACACGCGCTACCTCGGTCGTCAGTTTCGTGTAGAGAGTTTTACGCTAGAGTTCCGCGAGACGACACTGGCGCGGGCGGCCGCCAAGTACGGCCGGGCTTTGGCCCACACCGTCCGCATGTACCGGCATCTCGCGGCCCAGAGCCAGAGCTTTGAACTGGAAATGTCGGTGGATGAGACCGAGGCGCCGACCTCTGTTGAGGAGCACTTTTATGTCGCCACCGAACTCAAACGGCTCGGGGTCGAGTGGGTGAGTCTTGCCCCGCGATACATCGGCCGATTCGAAAAGGGCGTCGACTATATTGGGGATCTGGTCGAGTTCGAGACCGAGTTCGCTCAACATGCCGCCGTCGCCAGGACGCTGGGGCCGTACAAGCTCAGCATCCATTCTGGCTCTGACAAGTTCACCATCTATCCGATTGTGGCCCGGCACACTCGCGGACTGGTCCACCTCAAGACGGCCGGGACCAGCTACCTGGAGGCTCTGCGGTCGCTGGCGGTGACAGAGCCCGATCTGTTTCGCTCTATCCTGGCCTATGCTATGGAGCGATACCCGGACGACCGGGCAACCTACCACGTCTCGGCCGAATTGGGCCGGGTGCCCGATTCCGGGGTCCTGCCGGCCGGAGAACTGCCCGGTTTGTTGGATCAATTCGATGTGCGGCAGGTGCTGCACGTCACATTTGGCTCCGCGCTTGACCGTTTTGGAATCGAACTACTCGCCGTCCTTGATAGGCACGAAGAGGCTCACTATGCAGCGCTGATTGCGCACTTTGGACGGCATCTATCACCTTTCGCCGAGAACACGGGAGGATTGGCTCATGACTGAACCGATAACCAAGGCAATCATCCCGGCCGCCGGGCTGGGGACGCGCCTATTGCCGGCCACCAAGTCGCAACCCAAGGAGATGTTGCCGGTAGGGCGCAAGCCGGTGCTGCAATACGTGGTGGAGGAATTGCAGGCAGCCGGCCTCCGTCAGTTGCTCATGATCACCGGCCGGCGCAAGAGGACGATTGAGGACCACTTTGATGTGGATCCCGTGCTCGTGGCGGCGCTGAAACAGGCCGGCAATGAAGCGCTATTGGGTGACCTGGCTTATATCGAGGGAGAATCTCGTTTCTTTTACACCCGGCAGAGTGCGCCCAAGGGACTGGGGCACGCGGTTTCACTGGGCGCCGATTTCGCCGGCAGTGATCACTGCGTGGTGGCTCTGGGGGATTCGCTCATCGCGGCAACCGACCCCGCTGCGCCGCTGCAAGCCATGATCACGGCCCACCGCCACCTGGGAGCGGCCGCCACCATTGCCGTCGAAAAGGTGCCGGTCGAAGAGACCTTTCGTTACGGTATCGTCAGCACCTCCGCGAACACCGAGCCTCTCCCCGGTGAACCGGTGGCAATGACCGACATTGTGGAAAAGCCGCGGGCCGGAACCGCTCCCACCAGCCTGGCGGTGGCGGCGCGTTATGTCTTTAGCCCCGCCATCTTTGAGGCTCTGGATCGTACCGTTCCCGATAGAGGTGGAGAGATACAGCTATCTGACGCGATCAGATTGCTCATCCAGATGGGACAGCCGGTCTACGCCTGGCTTCTCTCTCCTGACCAGGTTCGCTATGACGTGGGCAACTTTGAGAGCTACTTTCGCACCTTTTTTGACTTTGCCCTCGCTGATGAACGATACGGGTATATGGTGCGCAAGTACATCAAGGCCAAGGCGTATGAGCTCTGATCAGCACGGCGAGGCGGATCGCCGGCGGCGTCTGCTCGTCTGTTCGGCGCCCGGCCGAGCCGGGATCATTGGCAATCCCACCGACATGTACGGGGGCGCGGTCCTGTCGTGTTCGGTAGCGCTGCGGGCGCGGGTGACGGTAGCGCCGGCCGCCAGCCTCGTTCTGGAGACCAACGGAGAAGAGTTCGAAATCGCCGGCCGAGACGATCTGCGCCCCCGGCGTGACCGGTTTGACGTGGCTCGCGCGGTCCTCGACTATCTTCATCTTCCCGTCACGCCGCCCTGCCATGTGCGGTACGAGAGCGAAATCCCCTTGCATAGCGGGCTGGCGGGCTCTACCGCGCTGGTAGTGGCCTTGCTTCAAGCTCTGCTTGCCTGGCAGGGAGAAAACGATCCGCCTTACCGTCTGGCGGAACGGTCCCGCTACGTCGAGTTGAACTACCTCAAGGTGGTGTGCGGGTACCAGGACGCTTACATGTGCACCTTTGGCGGGCTGAACTATATGGATTTCGGGGGCAAGCAGTTCTACCGCGAGGCCGAGGCGGAGCTTTATGCCACCGTTGAGCCGCTGGCGGCCCATCTTCCGCCCTCGGATACCGGGGCCGAGCAATCGCCGCCGTTTGTGTTGGGCTTTACCGGGGTGCAACATGTCTCTGGCGCGGTCCACAAGCCGATCCGCGAACGTTGGCTAGAGGGGGAAGCCGCGGTCGTGGATGGCTACCGGCGAATCACCGAGATCGCGCGGCTGGGAAAAAAGGCGCTCCTAACGGCCGACTGGCCGCTTCTGGGCCGGATGATGAACGAAAACCATGCCATTCAGCGAGAGCTGGGCGGCTCGGGGGAATCGAACGAAGCACTGATTGGCGCCGCCCTCGACGCCGGCGCTCTGGGGGCCAAACTGGCCGGCGCCGGCCATGGGGGGACGATCATTGCACTCTGTCCCTGGCCTGATGCCGCTCCACTGGAAAGGGCCCTGCGGGACGCCGGCGCATCGGCGATCTATCGACCCGAGGTGGATCGGGGGGCGACGGTTGATAGCGATGACCGAAAGTGAGCCAAAAATAATGAGAGATGTGAAATGAGCGACGAATACATTGAGACCTTGTTCGGTCTGCCGGGAAAGACGGTCCTGATCACCGGCGGTGGTGGGGTGCTTTGCGGAGCGCTGAGCCGGGCGCTTGCTCGTGCTGGGGCCAGGGTGGCCGTGCTGGACCGCTCTCTGGAAGCGGCGCAAGAGGTGGCCCACGGCATTGTGACGGCCGGCGGGACAGCGATCGCGGTCCGGTGTGATGTGCTGGACAAACCCAGCCTGGAGGCCGCTGCCGAGACTGTGTTGGCAGCCTTTGGCCGGGTGGATATCCTGGTCAATGGTGCAGGGGGAAACAACCCCAAGGCAACCACCGGGTCTGAGCTTGCGTTTTTTGACCTGCCGGCCGATGCTATTCAGTGGGTTCTCAACCTCAACTTTCTCGGGACGTTGCTGCCCAGCCAGGTTTTCGGTCGGCTGATGGCTGACCAAGGAGAGGGTGTGATCCTCAACGTGTCGTCGATGAATGCTTTCCGGCCGTTGACCCGAATCCCGGCCTATTCGGCCGCCAAGGCGGCGGTCAGCAATTTCACGCAGTGGCTGGCGGTCCACGTGGCGCAGGAATACTCGCCCCGCATCCGTGTCAATGCCATCGCGCCCGGCTTTTTTCTCACTGAGCAGAATCGTTTCCTCCTGACCGACGACGAATGTGGAGAGTTGACCCCCCGCGGCCGCACCATCATTGAGCACACGCCGATGGTGCGCTTTGGCCTGCCGGAGGACCTGGTGGGCACGGTGCTCTGGCTACTCTCGCCGGCTTCGGCCTTTGTCACTGGAGTCGTGGTACCGGTAGATGGCGGGTTCAGTGCGTTCAGTGGGGTGTAGCAAGTTGGCTGTCCAACCCGTTGCCTGACTTGCCGATCTACCAATTCGCCAATTCACCAATATGCCAATTAGCCAATCCACGATGGTCCCCCTGTTGAGTGTTGTTGAAGGATGAGGTACAATGCACCAGGGTTAACACTCAGAGGGAGGTGCGAATCTGCCAGAGCAGGCTCGAGTGGCCGATTTCTGGCCTGACCCAGACTGTGACGATCATAGCAAGCTGCAAGGTGAAGACCAGACGGACATCATTAGGCTCGCCAAACCCCAAGCAGGTCGCCAGCGCCACAAGTGCAAGACGTGCAATTGCTAAAGAGCTGCTGACAACAATACTGCCCCCTGACAACACTCAACGGGGGGACGAGCCTGTCAGTACAGGAGGGAAGAATGGACAAGTGGGAATGTGTTGTGTGTGGGTACATTTATGACCCTGAGATGGGCGACCCCGATTGCGGGGTTGTCGCCGGCACGCCTTTCGAGGCGCTGCCCAACGACTGGGTTTGCCCCGACTGTGGTGTGGGCAAGGATATGTTCGAGAAGGTAGAGTGAGGTGAAGTGATGAAACCAAGGAAGATAAAGGATGGCATCTACTGGGTGGGGGCCGTTGACTGGGATCGCCGGCTGTTTGACGATCTCATCCCACTCCCCGACGGCACCAGTTATAACGCCTACCTGATCCAGGGAAGTGAAAAAAGGGCGCTGATAGACACAGTTGACCCCACCATGTCACACGTTCTGCTCGGCCGCCTGAATCAACTGAACGTCGAGCGTATTGACTATGTCATCGCCAACCACGCCGAGCAGGACCATTCCGGCACGCTGCCGCAGGTTCTCGAAAGATATCCCGAGGCGCAGGTCGTCTGCACCCCCAAATGCAAAGGGATGCTCGTAGATCTGTTATTGGCGCCGGAAGACCGCATTCTCGCGGTGGACGACGGCGCAACACTGTCGCTGGGTGACAGAAC
>DAOUVM010000302.1 GCA_030667645.1 Ardenticatenales bacterium
CAGCGGCCAGTTCAACGGATACAGAACGCCTGCCTGGCTGTTGGCCAGGAATGGGGCGCCCATAAAGAGATCTGGATTCCACAGTGGAAGCCGTCCGGCCTGCAGCGCCTCGGCGGCGGCCGTCCAATAGGGGTAGAGGTAGAGAAAGGTGTCCCCCCGCGCGAGGATCAGGTTGGTGAAGAGCAGCTTCCAGAAAAAGACGGAGACGACGCCAAAGAGCAGAACGATAGGCAAGGGGCGAAAAATGGGGCTGTTGGTCCAGCTTGGCAGTCTAGGAAGCCATCCCTGCGTGTCCATGCTCATGTTTCCAGTTCGCCCTTGATAAGGAATAGCTTCCCGTTTTGATGGTGATTCACCGGTAGAGTGGTGACAAGAGGGCAAAGTTGTTTCTGAACAAGCACTTTGCGAATCCGGTAGACCGTGAATGATAGCGTATTGTCCGGCCGATGTGCTCGAAAAACGCAGTCGAGATCATATCCGGCCGCTCCCACTGCCTCGATGGCCGGCAGCGATGATTCCCAGGAAGGGATCACCAGGTAGCGAGGCGAGGTGGAGCCAAACGCCCGCAGGTCGGTTGTCAAGGTGGTGGGGCTGGCGAACCAGGAGACATATACTCGACTATCGAACATATAGTAGCGCAGTTCCCAGCTCAGCCAATGATCGTACAGAACGGTGCCATAGGGATGATCGGCGAAGAAATCGGCAACTTGATCGATCCCGTCAAAAGTCCCATGATCACCGCCCACGGGCAGGGCGCCAGAAGCGGCGCTGCTTCCGGCGGGGAGCAGTGCCGCGAGCAGGACAATCGGCAGGATATGGTAGGAAACTGATACGAACGAGATCCTGCGCCGCCGGAGGCTTGCCTTGACCCGTATCTTGTTTGATTGCACCGTTGGGAGTAGATAACGTTGCCAGAGGTCAAGTGGCAGCCCGCCCGCCTTGTTTGCCCACCATCCCACCAACAGCGCCGCCACCGGCACGGCCGGAAGCAGGTAGCGGTCCCAGATGCTGATGGTCAACCACCAATTGAGCGCAAAGAAAGCCAGCAGCCAGCCGAACAGCAGGATGCCGGGGATCGACGGACGGATGCTTGATCGGTGAGTCAGCAACCAGAAGGGCCACGCCAGGCTGGCTGACAACAGGAGCAGGTTGAACCCAGGGGGGCCGAACATGAATTTCCCCAGGCTGGCCCATTCCATCAATCGAGGCCACAGTTGATCAGGATGAATTGACCGCACTCCGCCATAGCCTGCCATCTGGGCGGCAAGCAGCGAAATGCGGCCGGACCGCGCCAGGTCCCAGACTGCCACCCCGGCAGCCGACAACAGCAGTCCGATCACCGGCCGCGTCCATCCTCGCCGGTCGCCGCGGCCGGGCAACAGGATGAGAATCCCTGCCACCAAGGGCAGAAAGAGGATTGCCTGATATTTGGTCGCCAGCCCCAGCCCCAGCCAGAGGCCGGCCCACGCCGCCCGACCGCCGGCCGCTGCCGCCACCGCCGCCATTCCCCACATCACCATCAACGAATCCGTAAATGCGGTGGGACCAAAGGCGACGGCAAGCGGGGAGAGGGCAATCAAGAGAGCCGCCAGCAACGGTACGGCGCGGTTCCGGTTCCGGCGTGGGGCTGAGTGGATGACAGGGAACAGGGAACGGGCCGCAGCGAAAGTGAGCGCGACGGTGAGCAGAGAGGCAAAGAGGTTGGGCAGGCGGGCGGCCATCTCGCGCGGTCCGAGAAAGGGGTAGCAGAGCGCCTGCAGGTAAAAGAGAAGAGGGGGTTTGTCTACCGGAGCGGCCGCCAGGAGCGGATCACGCCAGACCGCAATGCTGCGGGCAAAACTGGCAAAAAGCGCCTCATCGGGGTGGAAGCGAGGTCCGTCCAAAAGTGGGACACGTAGTGCAAAGGCCAGGCAGAGGATCGCTCCCGCTCCTGCCCACAGCTTCCATCCACCCAGAAACAGAGGCGCGGGTCGACTCACTTTACGAAACGGTACTTGAGCAGCGTAAAGAGCACCGTAAAACCATCCCTCCAACTGATCTTTTTCCCCTCATCAATCTCTCTTCCAGTGTAGCTGATGGGCACCTCGTATATGCGCACCCCCTGGCGAAGGATCTTGGCGGTGATCTCGGGGTCAAAACCCCAGCCTGACGATCTCAGATCGAGGTTGGCAGCAATGTCGGCGGTAAAGACCTTGTAACACGTCTCCATGTCGGACAGGATGGTGTTGTAGAGGATATTCGTGACGAGGGTTAGAAAGCGGTTGCCCACCATGTGCCAGAAGAACATGGCGCGTCGAGGACCGCCCAGGAATCGGGAGCCGTATACCACCTTGGCCTTGCCCTCCTCAATGGGTCGGAGCAGGGTCGGATAGTCACGGGGATCGTACTCTAGATCGGCGTCCTGAATCACCATCACATCGCCCGTGGCGTGTTGCAGCGCGGTGCGGACGGCCGCACCCTTTCCCCGGTTCCGCTCGTGCAGAACGACCTTGACAGCGTTCTGCCCGTCCAGGCGGGTCAGGATGTCTCGCGTGCCGTCCGTTGATCCATCATCTACGATGATGATCTCCTCTGCCCGTCCGGTTGCCTGCACCTGGCGTACGATTTCCTCGATTGTTTCACGCTCATCGTAACAGGGAATTAGAACCGAGAATTTCAGCATTGTGTTCCTCGCAGCAAACGATGATCTAGTATAACCCTGCCCAATCCCGGCGACAAATGCTTTTTCGAGAGTGGTAAACAACGCGCGAGGCGTCGCCCGCTCTGCAATGAGGATGGCCTCTATCTCCCGTCGCGACCGATCCTTTATGAACCTGCTCTCTTTGCCCTTGTTCGAAAGCAACTAGGCGGTCTTGTGACCGCTCTACTCGTGAATCACCATTGAAGACGGAAAGTTATTCCTTAACCAGTGCGTTGCGGGGGAGATGCAGAGAGATCGGCGCCCGGACCGGCCTTGGATGCCATGCTTTCTGCTATAATTGCGGCTCATTTGAGGGAAGGGCATGCATAAAATTGATGGTCTCATACTGGACATGGACGGTGTGCTCTGGCGTGGCTCGAGAGCGATGCCGGGATTGGCCACCTTCTTCCAGACCATCCGCCGGCTGGAGCTTGGATTCATCCTGGCAACGAATAATTCTACCCGCACCGTGGGCCAGTATGTGGAAAAACTGGCGGGGCTCGGCGTGCGCGCGCGGCCCGAGCAGGTGCTTACGTCAGCGTGTGCGACGGCCGACCATTTGCTGGGGATAGCCGAGCGCGGCGCAAAGGTCTATGCGGTGGGCGAAGAGGGGCTAGAGTCCGCACTAGAGTCGCGCGGTTTTCGGTTGGCTGCAGACGGGGCGCAGTTCGTGGTGGCAGGCCTTGATCGGGATTTTTCCTATGAAAAGATGGCGACAGCGGCGGCGCTGATCGGAAAGGGCGCCCGTTTTATCGGCACCAATCCCGATCTGACGTTCCCCGCGCCTTCCGGGTCTCTGCCGGGCGCAGGAGCTGTGCTGGCGGCGATAAGCGCGGCCAGTGGTGTTGAACCCACCATCGTAGGCAAGCCAGAGCCGCTGATGTTCCAACA
>DAOUVM010000029.1 GCA_030667645.1 Ardenticatenales bacterium
AGTACTTTTTCCAGACCCAATTCATGCAACCCACCAGGTTGCAGGCGCCTACCCCACATCTGCCGCCCCTCTCTGGCCGCTGCCCACAGCTCCCGCGATCAGACTTCCACCCGCTGCGAAATCCCCCTCCACAGGCTGCTTGTGCAAGCGCGACCCGTGGATTATAATCCACTGAGGTTCTCTGGCGAGTGTGAGGACGAGTGCGCCAGGCCGTGGTGGTTTGCTCACCGTCTTGACGGCCAGCGTGCAATCGTAGAACGTTTATTGTCTATCGAGATGAGGCACGATAGCTGCTCAACAGCGATTCCCCCAGGAGCAGCTCGCGTGCGCAATGCGTCTCCTGGCATGATCAAGTCACACGGTACTATCGGGGATCTGGACAGCGTGTACTGCTTGCTGTCACGACGTCAGGTCTCGCTATTCACCTTTCTCTTGCCGGAGGTGCAGACTAGATCGGCTTGATGACCACTAATCTGGAAACGCATTCTCCATGAGCTACACTTTTTCCGCGTTCTCGCTGCCGCTCATACTCACCTCGGTCCTCTGCGGAGCGCTGGCTCTGTACGTCTGGCGCTCTCGGGCCGAGCGGCGTGGAGGAATCGCGTACGTGCGACTGATGGCTGTTGTGGGTGCGTGGACCCTGGCCTATGCCATCGAAATTCTCGGCGCCGATGTGGCGACCAAGGAGCTGTGGGAGACGGTCATCATGTCGTGCATCGCTCTGGTGGCGCCGTGCTGGTTGATGCTGGCCGTGGAGCACACCGGGCGCGAGCACTGGCTCTCGCGTCGCAACACCTTTCTGATCTTCTTGCCTGCTGCAGTAACGATTCTCTTGGTTGTCACCAACAGCCTCCATCACCTGGTATGGACCGAGATCCGCATGGACGGCACGGGCCCGTTTCTCGCAACGCTTCCAGTTCGTGCTCCGTGGTTCTGGGTGCACGCTGGCGTCACGTGGGTGTACATGGTAGGTGGCCTGGTTCTGTATGGATTGTCCGTTGTGCATGCACCCCGCCCTTATCGCCTTCAGGGGTATGTGATGATCACCGGTGCATTGCTGCCGCTGGCCGGCAACTTGCTGCACCTGATTGGTGCTGTTCCGGTGCCGGGTTTGGATCTGGGGCCGTTTGCGTTTGCTCTGTCCTGTTTTGTGATGGCTGTGGGGATATTCCGGTACCGCCTTCTCGACCTGGCGCCGGTGGCGCGCCGAGCTATCCTGGAGAGCATGCGAGAGGGAATCATAGTGGTGGATGATCGCGAGCGGGTCGTGGAGATCAATCCGGCTGCACGACAGATGCTGGCGCTGTCTGACACCGATGTGATTGGACGGGAGAATGTGCTGTTGCCCCTGATGGGTCGAGCCGAACTGAATGCTACGACGCAGCCGGAGGAATTGTTGCTGTCCCACGACGATATCAATCGCTGGATCACGGTCTCAGTGTCTGCGCTGGCCGACGGCGGCGGACGTTCACTGGGGCGGATGATCGTTCTGCGTGACACTACGGAGGAGCACCAGTTGGAGCAGATGCGCGAGGAACTGCTCGGCATGTTGGTCCACGATCTGCGCAATCCCCTGACTGTTATCGCTACGGGGATGTCGATGCTGAAAGGGGCTCAAGACCAGTTGCCATCCGATCTTCAGCCGGTGGTTGACATGGCGTGGGCGAATAGCTCGCGCGCCTTGATCCTGGTCAATGCGATCCTCGACGCTGCACGGCTAGAGCAAGGACGGATGCCCATGGAAGCAGAGGCGATCTCGCTGAGCGAGATCGCGAGCAAGGTCGTGTTTTCGATGACTCCGATGGCATGGGAGTATTCGGTGCGCGTCGAGACCGTCAATCGTGATGCTTTGCCCCCGGCCTGGGCCGATGAACGCTTGGTTACCCGAATCCTCCAGAACCTGATCGACAATGCCATTAGATTCTCTCCGAAGGGTGGCGTGGTTCTGGTCTCTATCGGCGAGTTTGAGGGGCATCCGGGCATTTCAGTGTCCGACAGCGGACCAGGCATGTCGCAGGAGTTGCGGGGCCGACTGTTCCAGGAGTTCGTCACCGGTCACCAGGATGGGCAAGGCAATGGAATGGGCCTGGTGTTCTGCAGGCTGGCCGTCGATGCCCAAGGCGGCCGAATCTGGGTGCAGAGTGCTCCTGGCGAGGGTACGACCATCACTTTCAGGCTGCCCCGACAAGGTGCGCAGCAGGTATCCGTGGGCTCGTGAGGTGCGATTCGAAGACAGAGAGTGGGCCGGGGGGGGCTCTACGCTGGGTTCTTGTCAAGGAATGACTTTTTGTTTCGAATGGTGATTCACGGGTAGAGCGGTCACAAAAGGACAAAGTTGTTTCTGAACCAGCACTTTGCACGCTGATTGGCCGATCTCAGGCTGCCCGATTGTGTTGCCCTCAGGCTGCCTGGACGAGCGGGTCACAATTTCGCCGCCGACCGGCCGGCAACCCAGCCGGTTGAAAATGCAGCCTGCAGGTTGTACCCGCCGGTGTCAGCGTCAATGTCGAGCACTTCGCCAGCAAAGTAGAGCCCCTTGATCACGCGTGAAGCCATGGTTCGTGGGTCAATGTTCCGCGTATCTACGCCGCCTGCGGTGACAATCGCATCCCGAAGGGGGCGATGACCGGCCACCTCCAATTGAAAATCCTTCAGCCACGACCGCAGCCTTCCGCGTTCCTGGGCGGTGATCTGATGGCTAATCTTGGTTGGGGGAATCCTGACCATCGCCATACAGACCGGGATGAGTTTTCCGGGAAGCAGCCCTTTGAGCAAGGCGCGAAACTGCCGCTTGCCATGGGCATTGAGGTCGCGGAGAAGGCGCGCGTCAAGCTCTTTCTCATCAAGAGCCGGTTTCAGGTCAATGGAGAGGTGGACGCGCTGGCCCAACCGCAGCATATCTACGATTCGCCCGCTGTGGGAGAGAATCGTTGGCCCGGAAACGCCAAAGTGAGTGAAGAGCATCTCGCCGAAAGCCTCGGCCTGCTGTTTCTGGTTGGCCCAAACAGCGACGTTTACGTTACGCAGGCTCAGGCCCTGCAGGCTGGAGGCAACGTTGCCGGCCGTCTCCAGCGGGACAAGCGCCGGTCGAATCGGGACAATGGTGTGGCCGGCTGATTCGGCCAGCCGGTACCCATCGCCGGTTGATCCGGTGGTCGGTAGTGAAGCCCCGCCGGTGGCGATAATCACGGCCGCTCCATAGTGGCATTGCCCGGAAGGAGCTGGGGACACCTGGACTCCGACGACTCGCCCTTGTTCGATGAGCAGCCGCTCGACGGGAGTGTGGGTGCGCAGCGTTGCTGCCCGACCGCCCTCCAGAGCGAATTGCAGCAGCGTATCCACCACCTCTTGTGCCCGCCCGCTGGCCGGAAAGACCCGTCCTCCGCGTTCGACTACCGTACGAACGCCCAGGCCGTCCAGAAAGGAGAGCAGTTCCGTGGTAAAGAACTGCGAGAATGACTGACGAAGGAACTTGCCCGTGGATCCGAAATGGGTGATAAACTCGGAAAGCGGCGCTGTGTTGGTCAGGTTGCAGCGTCCGTTGCCGGTGATGCCCAGCTTACGCCCTGGCCGATCCATCTTTTCTAGGAGCAACGTCTCAGCCCCTTGGCGAGCCGCTTGCCCGGCGGCCATCAAGCCGGCTGGCCCGCCTCCGACCACAATCACCTGGTTATCTGCCACTGTTCCTCGCTGCTGCCTGATTTGGGCCTAGTGCACCATTTCCGCGATCGCACCTTGTGCCAGTTGGGCGTATGATCCCGGCCGAGATCTGCGGCATCCGCGGCAAGTGCTATCCAGTGCTATGGCGTGCTCAAATGACTCTGTCGCTTCCTGCCACGCGTTTTGGGCAAGGTAGAAGCGGCCCAGGTGATAGTGTGTCGCCGGGCTGGATGGATCACGCTGGCGAGCGGCTATTAGATTGGTCTCGGCCAGCCGCGGTTTGTCGTTTAGGAATTGGGCCCAGCCTAGTGTGTCCAGGGCGACCGGGTCTTCCGGCGCCAACGCCACTGCCTTTTGTGCCACCAGAAGCCCGTCACTGAGCTCGCCGCTCAACGTATCAAGGAGAAAGCGCGCCAGGAGAATCCAGAACGTGGCATCATCCGGATCCTGACGAACGGCGGCTTGATACCATGCCTCGGCCGAGGCGAGATCGCCCTCCGCCTGGTACGTGGAGGCTACATCCGCCAGGTGGGCCGGGTTGGTTGAGTTGAGCTGCCAGGCGGCGATGAATTCCGAGCGGGCCAGGTGCGGCCGGCCGTGCCCAAGCCAATGGTGCCCCATCATACTGTGGGCCAACGAGTTGTCCGGTTCGAGTTCGATAGCTCTGGCGATCGCCATCCGGCCGTCTTGGCCCAGTTGGTTCTCTGCCAACCCCAGGTAGGCCCAGGCATCGGCATAGTTGGGTTCCTGTGCCAATGCTGCCCGGAACTCGATTTCCGCCAGGGCAGGCTCCCCGGCCTCAAGGAACGCTATTCCAAGACGGCCGGCGGCGTGGGATGGGTCGGTGATGTTCTGCAGATCGCTGAGGGCCGCCAGCAGGCGATCGGATCGCTTTGCGTAGAAAGGATCGGTCCGGGCGTGGAGCAGATGTCCCTGTGCCTGGATGGTGTCGGTGAGCAGGTGGAGGGTACCTGCCCAATAGCGTGCCTCGGTGTTGTCGGGTTCAGCGGCGGCGATGGCATCGTAGGCACGCCTGGCCGCTTCCCATTCCCCTCGTTCCAGGTGGGCTGGGGCCAGTTGATACCAGAGAGATGGGTCGGCCGGGTTGGCGGCAAAGACGGCGCTCCACTGCTCCGCCGCTGCCAACGTCTCCCCAAGTCCTAGGAGTGTTTCGGCCAACCCTCGCCGGATGGAAGCGTCGAACCCATAGTAGGGGACCGCAGCCAGCCAGGCATCCCGCGCCAGGTCAAACGCGGAGATCGCGCCCGCCGTCTCCTGCTGGGCGAATGCCAGTTGGGCCTGGGCTGTTCCGAGAGTGGCGGGCGGTTTACCCTCTGCATGGGAGGAGAGTTGCCGGTATAGCAAGAGTGCATGGGCCGGCTGGCCGTCAGTCAACGCCCGGTCGCCGGCGGCAAGTATGTCGAGCAGGCCGGACGGGGCGGCATTCAGACCCAATGCCACCGCCCCTCCCACTGCCAGCAGTAATCTGGTCCACCAGGTCATATGGATGAATCCTATCTGTCACCACAACAGGTAGAACGTAACGCACAACACATGACGCATTGCGCTGCACGTTCTTTGTCAGGTGCATTATTATACCAAAGGGTCTCTGTGAGGTCGTCGAACAAGCGCCGTCAGATAAACTGAGCGCTGCCACTCGCGGCGCTAGGTGCCCAACCCCACCCCTGCCAGCCTTGCTTGTTCGGCAGCGGAACTGTAGAGGGGACCGCGCCTTGGTTGTTCGCCCATTTTTTTGTTGCTGGAAATCGTGGTTTAGGGTATGATTGCGTCTTGATTTTGTCAGGCGTTTTTGATGGCATCGGTGGAAAACCGTCGGTAGGCCTAATAGTATGATCTTGATTGTATCCGTTCCTCACAGATCCCTCAGGAGATAGTACGTAAAATGACAGAAGAGCTAACGCATCCCAATATTCCCGTGCCTGAGGACCTCAAGGGCACGGTAACGCTCGCCACCTGGGAGAAATTCTACAACTGGTGTCGAGCACGGTCCGTCTGGCCTATGTTCTTTGGCCTGGCCTGCTGTGCATTTGAGATGATAGCGATGGCGACTTCACGGTTTGATTTTGCCCGCTTTGGCATGGAGGTCATGCGTGCCAGCCCGCGGCAAGCTGACCTGATGATTGTAGCGGGGACCGTGACCAAGAAGATGGCTCCCCAGGTTGTGCGTTTGTATAACCAGATGGCCGAGCCACGCTACGTGGTGTCGATGGGGGCTTGCGCCAATGGCGGCGGTCCCTTTAAGGAAGGGTACAGCGTTGTCTCTGGCATTGACAAGTTGATCCCGGTCGATGTCTATGTTCCCGGTTGTCCTCCCACACCGCAAGCGCTCATCCACGGTTTTGTTACGCTTCACAAGATGATCGAGAACACGAAATACAAGGACATGAAGTGGTACCATAATCGTGGCCAGGGCGAGGAGTTCGCGATACCCGTGCTGGGTCCCGATCTCTTTGATCCGCGCCAGAATCCACTCATCCAATCCGAGGCTGCCAAGACATCGGTGGCCACGAACGACAGCGAATAGGAGAGACTGCCCAGATGAACGAACAGGTTGCGGAATCCGAGGGCGTCCAGTTGGATGCTGCAGTGGGCTCTGTTGAACAGGCCTGCCAGGCTTTGCGGGAAGCCTTTCCGGGAAAGGTCAGGCCGGATGAACGCGAGGGGTATGAGGGCGTGATCGTAGACGCGGACGCTTTGGTTAGCGCCGCGCTATTGTTGCGGGATGAACTGGGATTTCGGTATCTCTCCAGCGTCACGGGCGTAGATTATGCCAATGATGGGTTGCTTGAGTCTGTCTACCATGCTTATGGGGCAGAGAGTGGGGCACTGGTCTTCAAGGTGCAGGTGGACCGTGGCAATCCAGAGGTTCCCTCGTTGGTGTCCGTCTGGCCCTCGGCGAATTTCCAGGAACGCGAATCCTATGATATGTATGGCATCCGGTACGCCGGCCATCCCAATCTGCAGCGGATACTGACGTGGGAGGGGTTTGCCGGTCATCCGATGCGAAAGGATTGGCGGGAGCCCTACTATGAAGAAGACCACAAACCATTCAAGACTCGTCATCCGGATGGCGGCGTTTTCCGCGCCGAAGACCGGACTCCTTTTGGCAGGAATGTGCAATACCCGCCGGGCTTTGATCCGGAAAAGTGGGAGGACACTGCCCAGAGTTCTGTATACGAAGGATTGATGCGGGAGGTCAAAGAAGGGGGTCTCCAGACTGAGTGCATAACCATCAATGTGGGACCTCAGCATCCCAGCACACACGGCGTGTTGCGCGTGGTAGTTGTTCTGGACGGCGAGGAGGTCGTTGACCTGATGCCTGTTCTTGGCTACCTGCACCGCAACCACGAAAAGATAGGTGAGCGGTGCACCTTCCCGCAGATTATTCCGTACACAGATCGACTGGATTATGTCTGCTCGATGTCCAACGGACTGGGCTATGTGCTGGCAGTGGAAAAGCTGGTCGGAGTCCAGCCGCCAGAGCGGGCCGAGTATATCCGGGTCATCATGGCCGAGTTGACTCGAATTGTGAACCATCTGATGGCTATCGGTTTTCTGTGGAACGACGTGGGCGCCTATTTCACGCCGGTCATTTATGCTTTCAATGAACGGGAACTCATCCTGGATCTCTTTGAGATGGTTTCCGGCTCGCGCATGATGTGCAACTATATGCGGGTTGGCGGGGTGTTTGAAGACTTGCCCACCGGCTGGATGGAAAAGGCGCAGGCGCTGGTCTTTGACAGGCTACCTCGTTTTGTGGATGAGTTTCATCGGCTGCTGACAGAGAACGAAATCTGGCGCTCCCGGTCGATGGGGGTTGGTATTTTGCCGGCCGAACAGGCAGTGGCGATGGGCGCCACCGGGCCACTGCTGCGCGCTTCTGGCGTGCCCTATGACATCCGCCGCGTGGAACCGTATTCCATCTATGATCGTTTCGATTTCGACGTTGTGGTGCGCCACAACGCGGACGTGTATGATCGTTTCCTGGTTCGAATGGAGGAGATGCGGCAGAGTCTGAGGATCTTGAGGCAGGCGATGAGCCAAATCCCGGCTGGCCCGGTTCAGACTGGCAAGAAGAACTGGACCATCAAGGCCCCGGCTGGAGAGGTCTACCATCGGATCGAAGCGCCAAAAGGTGAACTGGGATTCTACTTGGTCAGCGATGGGGGATCGAATCCATGGCGTTACCATGTTCGTTCAACCAGCATGATTAATCTCACTCCGCTCGCTGAGATGTGCCGGGGGCACAAGGTTGCGGATGTGGTGGTCATCCTGGGCAGCATTGATATTACTCTGGGAGAGGTGGATCGCTGATGTACGGACTGGGAATTCTCAAAGGCTTGAGCGTTACGATGAAGCATTTCGTCAACACTTATGTGGATGACATCAAATGGGGGTTCGGCAAGCGGTATACGCCTGGGGTGCTCCCGGCAAGGCAGAGTGCCGAGGCGCGTGGTGTGTTCACCGTACAGTACCCCGAGGAGGTGCTACCTCCCCAGGAGCGGTTTCGCTTTGTCCCTTTCCTGGTGTATGAAGGGACGGACGAAGAGCGGCAATATCGTTGCACGGCGTGCGGCATCTGTGCCAAGGCGTGTCCGCCCCAGTGCATCTGGATTGTGCGGGCCAAGGACCCCGAAACAGGCAAGCCGCTCAGACGGCCAGCCGAGTTCTATGTTGACATCGACATCTGCATGAACTGCGGTTCTTGCGCCGAATACTGCCCGTTCGACGCCCTCAAGATGGATCATGATTTTGAGCTGGCGGACCATGATCGCGCGAAGCACATTTATGACCTGCAGCAGCTGGGCCAACCGGTAGAGTATTATGCCAAGATCCGCCCTACCTACTATGCGGCCGAGCAAGAGGCCAAGGCTGCCAAGGCGGACCGGGCCGCCAAGGCCAAGGCTGCACGACGGGAAAAGAAGTAGCAGCCCGTCGCAAAACCCCCTGTTCCAGGCGGTTGCTCTGCATCGTTTCCTTTAACAGTACATTTGCGAGCGCGGTGGGGCTGACACAAGAGATCGAGCGAGATATATGGCGCCGATAATAGCACTTCAGTTCCACCCCACCGGCCGACGGTACCATTTTGACGCCCAGGGAATCGCCGACCTGCAGCCAGGTGATCGGGTGGTGGTCAAGACCACCCGAGGAAGGCAGTTGGGAATAGTGGCGGGCTATGTTCCCAAGGAAAAGCTGGATGGGCGAGCCTCCAAGCCCATCGAGCGGCGCGCGACACCACGTGACCTGGTTCTGCAGCGCCAATGGCAAGCCAAAGCACTTGGCGCCCTCATTTCCTGCCGGGAGCTGGCCGAAAAGCTGGGAATCAAGGGCGCAAAGTTCGTCAAGGCAGAGTACAGTTTTGATGGCTCGCAGGTGACGATTCTCTATTCGACCGAAAAAAAGCGGACTGACCTGAATATCCTCGGGCGCGAGTTGAGGAGGGCGCTGCGCACTCAGGTGGAGCTATACCAGATCGGGCCGCGCGACTTTGCTAAGGTGCTGGACGGGCTGGGAACCTGTGGAGAGCAGCGCTGCTGTACGCGCTTTCTCACCAGGTTCAGCTCTGTCTCCATTCGTATGGCCAAGCTCCAGAACATCTCCCTCACTCCTTCCGAGATCACTGGCGCCTGCGGCCGGCTCCGCTGCTGCCTGGCGTACGAGAATGACCAGTATGCAGAGGCGGCCAAGGGGCTTCCCAAACGGGGCAAAGAGGTCGTTACCCCCTATGGCTCCGGGCGCGTGATAGAGGTGCGAACTCTGGCCGGGAGCATCATAGTGGACGTGGGGGGTGTTCGCCACGAGGTTCAGAAAGAGGATATCGGTAAAGAAGAGTTCACGAATCCGCCGGCCGAGGAAAAAAAGGCGTGGCCGGATTGGCTTTCGGATGAGCCCGTCTCCGAGAGTCCGCCTCCTCAGTCGGACGAGGAGAAAACGAAACGGTCGCGCTCGCGTCGGAGGCCAAGGCGGCGTCCACAGAGAACAGCCGAGGGCGGGACCGCACAACGGCCTGCAGCAAAGTCAAAGCCAGGCGGAACCTCAACGGGGCGGAAGAGATCCTCTCGGCGCCGATCCAAACGAGGCGGCGCTCAGGGCCAGCAGGATGGCTCGCCGGGTTGAATCTATGTTGCCCAGGGTTCTGATGGTCGTGGTACATGCGGACGACCCCGAGTTTCCCATGCGCCAGCTCGCCGGCCCGATGAGGGGAAGGAGACCCGCTTCGATAGAGCGCTACGGTAAATCAACCGATGAGCAGCGGAGACGACAGACTGGTTGGCAAGACGCCCTATGAGTGTGAATCCCTGTCGCTTGCATCCCCTCCACAGCGAGTTGTTTCACTAGTTCCCAGCATCACCGAGTCGCTCTTTGATCTCGGCCTCGGAGAGTTGGTCGTGGGAGTGACCGACTATTGCATCCATCCCGATGACGCGCTGACAGCCGTGCCCAGAATCGGTGGCCCCAAGACCCCAGACATAGGACGGATCCTTGCCCTGAAACCTGATCTGGTGATCGCCAACCAGGAGGAGAACCGCAAGGTGGATGCAGAGGCGCTGCAGGCGGCCGGGCTTCAGGTCTGGATCACTTTTCCCCGCACTGTTGCCCAGTCGCTGGAGATGCTGTGGGATCTGGTTGCTCTCTTTCACTCATTGGAGCAGGCGGCCGGTCTGATGACGATTGAGCGGGCGCTGGATTGGGCGGAGAGGGCAGCGACGCAACGAGAGCCGGTGCGAGTCTTCTGTCCTATCTGGCGCGATCCATGGATGACGATCGGAGCGGAGACATATGCTCATGATTTGTTGAGGGTGTGTGGCGGGCAGAATGTCTTTGCCGATTGGCAGGGAGACTCTCGCTATCCAACCATCACACTGGGGGACGTGGTCGATCGTTGCCCGGAGATCATCCTATTGCCGAACGAGCCGTTTCGTTTCGGAGAGGGACACCGGGATGAGCTGGCATCTTTTCCTGGCATGCCGGCTCGAATCATCCTGGTCGATGGCACGCTGCTAACCTGGTTCGGCACCCGCCTGGGCAAGGCGCTGCAGCTCTTGCCTGAGTTGATGATACGAGACCGGTCTTTCCATTGATGTGCACGTCTCTGAATCGCGGTTTGTGATTTCCCTGATGGCCGTAGTGATCGCTGCCACTCTACTGATAGTCACCGTCGCGCTGGCTCTCTTGTTGCTGGCGGCCGCCGACCCTGGCGAGTTGGATGACTCATGGGGACGCGACGGGCCACTGAGCGCGGGTGGTGAAGCCGGACAGCCCCCCGGCCCGGATGATGAGCGTCAGGGGGTGGCTACGGCCGGGTTGATTCCTAATCACAGCGCCTCCCGGGCTATCGGATGCAGAGAGGAAGGTAGACAGCAAGTGGTCTCAGGGAAAAGTCCTGAGTCGTGACCTGCCCCCTGGACACTCTGACGCTGACCGACTGCGAAACATAGCCACTGGCCTGTACCGTTAGGGTGTAGGTGCCGGAGGGAAGCGTGGAAGTATAGTGGCCGGTGGTGTCTGTGGTGACAGAGCGGGTATCCGTGGTCGTGTAGCCAATGGAGATCGGCGCATTGGCGATGGGGGCACCCCAGCCGGCTGACGTGACACGTCCCTCCAGGTAGCCGATTCCGTCAGGAATCAGGCAGTCGCTCGCGTGGACAAGAGTGCCCAGGGAGGCCTTGACGAACTGGACAAAATAGTCCGGGTTCAGGGTGGAGAGCCGGTCGCCGGTAGTGTGATAGTGGGGAGTAAAGTCATCCTTGTCCTCGATTGCCAGGATGGCGGTGTAGCCTCTGTCCCAGAATGCCGCGTTGTCGCTGTAACTGCTCACAGGGTCGTCGATCAGCACCTCAGGAATGATCTGAAGGCTGTACGCATCCACTATGTCGGCAAACAGGTTGGCCATCGCCACCGAATCGGGAAGCCAACTCCGGGCGTGGATGTCCACGAAAGGTGCATCGTCGGAATTGTAGGCGATCATGTCCATGTTGAGCACACCCAAGATGCTGAGATGCTCTTCACTGGCCCGGGATGCCCAGGCGTTGCTGCCCAGCAGTCCTTGCTCCTCGCCGGTCCAGAGCGCGAACTTGAGCGTACAGCCGAAATCGAATTGGCTTAGAATGTCGGACGCCACGAGCACCGCCGCTGATCCACTGCCGTTGTCATCCGCGCCGGGGGCGATCTCTCCCGCGGGCATGTCATCCAGGTGGGCGCAGATGACAAAGATCTTGTCCGGGTCAACCAGACCGGGCTTGGTGGCTATGACGTTGGGGGGGAGACTGGCGTTCCAGGAATGGTATTCCACGTGGAGGCCGAGAGCTTTCAGGTGCTCGCCAACGAACTCGGTCGCCTTTTCGGCCGGTTCCCCACTGTAGGTGTGCCGGGTCGTGATGGTATATGGCACTCCCCCGATCATCGCTGGCGCC
>DAOUVM010000251.1 GCA_030667645.1 Ardenticatenales bacterium
CCTCGGCCGGCACGGCGGCAACTATTTCAGCGGCGAGGCGGTGATGCTCGGTCAGTTCGTAATAGGACGGGTCATAGTTGCCGCCAAACGGCGCCATACTGAACAACCGATAGCCGGCAACTGATGCGATCAGCAAACCCAACACCAGCCATCGCGCCCCACGATTGGATCGCCTATTCAGGCCGACAGAAATGGCGGCAAAGAGAATTGGCAAGACGGAGGCCATGTACCAATCCCCCAACCGGTGCATTTCCGGCCGGGTGCTCGCCAACATGTACATCAAAGAGGGAACGCCAATGAGCAGCCAGCCCGGCGCCAAGAACGGCAGGATTATCCCCACCGGCAAAAAGACGCGCCACAACGCCCGGAGGCCCTCGCCGTCGATCATTCGCCGCAGCAGAGCCAGAGGGTCACGCAGCATACCCGCCAGGATGCTGCTGAAAGAATCTCCCCAATCAGCGAAATAGCCCAGCAGGCGATACTCGGAGTCGTCACCGGCCGGGTTAAAGGCGGGGATGACCCACAGCATCGCGGCGACCAGCCACGTCCCGCCGAACACCATCAACGGAATGCCCCACTTCCAGTCTCGCTCCCACAGCAAGAGGTAGAGACCGACCATGAAGACGAGCAGGCCGATGTTCTCTTTGCACAGCAGGGCGAAAAACAACCCCACAACCATCAATCTCCGTTTCTTGGTGTAAAGAGCGTATAGCGCCAGCGCCAGGTAGGGAATAGCCAGGGTCACCCGACGCAACTCGATCAACGCCACCTCGTGCAAGGCGGGGTTGAGATAGAACGCCAGCAAGAACCAGGGCGCGACGGTCGGATGTTTCACGCGCACGATCTTGAAGAGAAACAGCCCCCCAACGGTCACTCCGATGATCTGCACCAGGTATAGAATCCGCACGTCAGACCAGATCAGGAACAGGGGGGAAAGCAAGACCATATAAGGCGAGAAATGATTCGCAAGAATGGAGCGGTTCTTGATGGTGGAGAACATAAAGCGGCCGTCCAACGTATTCCAGATGGCCTGGTCAAACATGGCAAGATCGGGGGCGCGCTTGTGGAACGTTGCGTACTGGCGGGCCGTTAGCCAAAAGAACACTGCGAAAAAGCCCGCCGCCAGGACCCAGGCCCCCCATATGGTCCACCACGCTACGAACTTTTCTCTCTTCGATTGGAGCGTATTCGTCCTCGTCACGGCACACCCGTATCCGATGTTTCGGCCGGTGCGCAACCGACGCCTCTGCCTTGACAAACACCAGATGAAAGATGTCCAGCCAGACCGGCAACTGCACCCAACCATTGCGCGTGATGCATCACGCTACAAATACCCCAGGCCGCGCAAGCGTTCTTCCACCTCGGCCGACTCTACTTCGTCAAGACCGGTCTCCTGGCGCTGCTCCGGTTGCGTCTCCGTGAAACGGACGTCAGGGGGCGTTTCCAAGATCTCGCCCAACACCCGGCCGTCCATCTCGGACCGCACCGGCAACCCAGCCAGGTGCAGGATCGTCGGAGCCAGGTCCAGGATGTTTGCTCCGACAAGTGTCTTCCCGCGCCCGATGCCCGGCCCGCTGGCGATGAAAACCCCCTCGCTGCGATGGCAGCCCGAGTCGCCCCGGATTTGCTCGGTGATGATCTTGTCGTCGGTGGCAAAGAGGGGGAAGGAGATCATCTGATAATCATCCAATACCACGTGCAGGTCAGGTCCGTGCTCTGCGTGGCTTCCGTGGTAGATCTCTCTGCGGGGGATGAGCCTGGTGACCAGCGGCCGGCCGGCCTCATCCCGTAACTCTTTCAGGGCATCCATTACCTGCTCTAGCACCGGCAAGCGATCTTTACGGGCCACAATCCCATCAGGTTCCCGGCCGGCGATGTTCAGATAGATTTGCCCCACGTGACCCATACTATATGCCACCGTGCGCGACCAATCCACCGCATCGTATGACAAGAATTTTCCCATCATCTTATTGCGCGTCCCCTTGCTCGTGCGAGCTACCAGGTCTTGCACCCCCAGGCGGGACATCCAGCGAAAGATGGTGGCAGGCGTGAGCCCCTGCCGGAATGCGGCCGCTTTGAGCCGGGTCCAGGGATCCCGCTTGAGATGGAGCAGCCCCTTTTCCATCAAATAGTTGTTGAGGTTGACGATAGCGTGCAGCGGACCAAAGCCGTGGTCGGACATGACGAGCACGATGGTCTCGTCATCCGCCACGTCCAACATCTTGCCTATGGCTGCGTCCACCCGAGCATAGCCATCGCGAATCGCGTTTTCATAGGGAGATCCGGCACCATCCGGGGAACTCGGCCCGGTTTCGTGGCGCGGGTGGGTCGGGTCCATAAAGCGCCACAGCCCGTGCTGCATCACGTCCAGCGAAAGAAAGTGAAGCATAAACACATCCCACGGTTCAGCTTGCATCAGGTGCAGTCCCCACCGGCCGTGGGTTTCAATCAACTCGCACACATCGGCGGCAAAAGCGGCCTCAGCGCCGGGGGTGTATTGTACGCGCGGCGCAATGCGGTAGGGCCCCAGTTCCGGTTCGTACCGAGAGAGCAGGTCGGCCGGGTAGCAAATGTGCTCGCCCCGCGGGGGGGGAAAGCAGGCCGGTGATCATAAACCCGTTGACCGGTTGGGCCGGATAGGTAACCGGCACGTTCATCACCCCTACTTGAAGCCCGGCCTCGGAAAGGATCTGCCAGATAGTAGGCTGGCGGATGCTGGTTGAATTGACCAGGTCAAAGCCATCCCCGTGGGGCCGGATAAAGTCAAACACACCGTGTTTACCCGGATTGCACCCGGTCATAAAGCAAGGCCAAGCGGGCGAGGTGACCGGCGGCAGAGTGGATTCCAACTCCCCGTGCACGCCTCTCGCCATCAGGCGAGCGAAATTGGGCAGGTAGCCGGCCGCGGCCCACGGCTCGATCAGGTCAAAGGTGGCGCCATCAACACCAAGAATGAGAATCCGGTGGCCGGTCATCTGATATCCTTTCGGAGCACTGATCGGGCGGCAAAGGTGGGCCTGCCCCGGCTTTCATAGCTGTTACCCACATCACCTCAAGAAAGTCTACGCCGTCACTCACGCGAATGCATGGCATCGTTGGCACACAGAGTCCAGAAAACAGCCCCGCGCGACGCTCAGTCACCTGGCCACCGCATGCATGCCGATACCAGACCCAAGTACGGGATCTGAATCGCACCCTTCGCGTTGCGGTAGACTCATTATACATCAAGAAATCAGAGCAGGCGAACATCAACCCCAGTGTCACCCGGCCCAGGAGCGCCATCGGGTCCGCCCCATCACCGTCGCCATTCCCCTCCCACTTATAAATCCCATCCCGTTTTGAACACGGAACCAGGGGCACTCTGCGTTCACAAGAAGGCCAAGTTGTTTCTGATCAAGTACCTTGACCAGACAGACCAACCCAGGGAGAATAGCCCCTCGATTCAATGCCGTGGGAAAACGGAACGACCCCCACCGACCGCTCGCGTTGGCGGATGCGAGTCTCATCCACGAACCGCTGGGACTGCGAGAGGAACGGCAGACCATCGGGCGCGAGCAGGAATTTCGCCAACCGTCCGTTGATGTGGACGACCAGGTGGGTCCGCTATGAGCGATGGACCCATGCAACTCGATGAGGAGAGGATCAATATGAAAGCAGTTCGTCTGGTGGAAACAGGCAAGCCGCTGCAGATGCAAGAGGTTCCAATGCCGGCCCTGGAGGCGGGTGACGTACTCGTTCGGGTCAAGGCGGCCGGCATCTGCCATTCGGACGTGCACTATCGCTCGGGCACCGCGCCGGTGCAGGATCTTCCGGTCACACCGGGCCACGAAGTGGCGGGCGTCATCGACCAGGTGGGAACAGGCGTGACGCAGGTCCAGCCGGGCGATCGCGTCTGCCTTCACTATCTGGTCACCTGCGGCGCGTGCCACTATTGCACGGCCGGCGCGGAGCAGTTCTGCCTGCAGTGCGCCATGATCGGCAAGCACCGGGACGGCGGCTATGCCGAAACTATCATTGTGCCGGCGCGCAATGCCGTCCCCCTGCCACGAGAGATTCCGTTCGAGCACGGCGCGATTCTCATGTGCTCATCGGCAACCTCCTTTCACGCTCTGCGCAAGGGCCGCTTCCAGCCCGGCGAATCAGTGGCGATATTCGGCGTCGGTGGACTGGGCATCTCGGCCGTTCAACTTGCCACTGCCATGGGCGCGCTGGACGTCTATGCGGTCGACATCAACCCGGAGAAGCTGCGTCTGGCGGAGCGATTCGGGGCGATACCGGTCAATGCGGCCGATAGCGATCCGGTGGCCGAAATACGGCGAGCCACCGGCGGGAGAGGGGTCGACGTGGCCCTGGAACTGATCGGATTGCCGCAGACGATGCGGCAAGCGGTGCAAGTGGTGGGGGTGTTCGGCCGGGCCGTGATCGCCGGGATCACCGACCAGCCGTTCGAGATCAAACCCTACGGGGAACTGCTGGGAAAAGAGGCCGAAGTTATGGGCAGCGACGACCACCTGCTGGCCGAGTTGCCGCTGGTGCTGGAATATGCCCGCCGGGGACAGCTTGACCTGTCCGACGTAGTGACGCGAACCGTGCCGCTAGAGGCCGACGAGATCAACCGGGTGATGGATGCCCTGGAGCAGTTTGGCTCTGA
>DAOUVM010000211.1 GCA_030667645.1 Ardenticatenales bacterium
AACCGTCCATGTGCTGCGGTGTCAAATCCTGGCTATGATTCGATCAGATAGTCCCAGGTCAACTCGACCGCAGGACGGAGCGTCGCTGCGACAGAGCAGTACTTGGTCTCGGAAAGCTCGATCGCCTGCTGCACCGCCTTTTCGCTCACATCGCCGCGCAGACGAAACACTGTATGAATCCGGCGAAATGCCCAGGGTGCGTCAGATTCCTGCTCTCCCCGCACTTCCACCGCTAACGATTCCAGATTTTGCCGTTTCTTGCGCAAAATCTCCACAATGTCGTAGGCAGAGCATCCCGCCAGTGCGACCAGCAAGAGATCAGACGGTTTCATTCCGACGCCATCCGCCGGAGACGATAGCACCACCGAATGACCGGTGCTATCGATAGCCACAAATTGCTTCTCCTCCAACCACTTGACAATGACCGACATACCTACTCCTCAGCCAGGGCCGGCTCGTTCTCGATCCGGAATCGGGAAACAATCGTGGCCTTGGGTCTGAGGCCGGCCGCAATCGAGCAGTACTTTTCCTCAGACAGCTCAACGGCCCGCTCCACCGCACCGGGATCAACATCCCGGCCGTGGATCACAAATTCCATCTCTATGTCGCTGTACAGTTTGGGGTGTTCTTCAACGCGGTCGCCGATAACGTTGATCTCAAAACCGGTCACATCCTGGCGCTTTTTTCGCAGGATGCTGATAACATCCATCGCCGTGCAGCCGGCCAAGCTGATAAGCAACAACTCCATCGGCGACGGCCCGGTGGGCCCACCGGGCGCAGCCGGCGAGTCCATGGGAACCGTCTGGCCACCTGCAGTAACACCCTCAAAGGCGAACCCTCCCCGCCAGATCGCTTTGACTCGTTTCTGGTTCGTATTGACCATCCCGTCAATCCTCCACCCCGGCCGACAGGGCCTCTCGTATCTTTTCCAACACCATCGGCTCCGGCGCCGCTCCCTCGAGGTGAAAATCCTCGTTGATCACCGAACGGGGTACACCCATCACCTGGTATCTATTGGCCAGGTGCGGGAACTCGGTCGCTTCCACCATATCGGTCCTTACCATTTCACTGGCAACTGCCAGATTAAAGCCCAGCACAACGGCTTGCGGGCAGTACGCTCAGGTAGGCGTTACGTAGACCTGAATGTGTACCGGCTCGCGTATCCCTTGAACATACTCTAATGCGGCTGAAGACAGTTGGGGTTCTCCCGTGCTGGCCAGCTTGATCGACTCGATCAGGGAACTGAACTCGTAACCTGACGGGATGCCAAAGAAGCGAATTCCATAGTCCTGCTCACCGATGACCGCCACGGCCGGAATCTTGTCAATTCCGTACACCGCGGCCTCTTGCTTGTCCAGCACAAAGTCATAGATCTCTGCGTTGATCCGAGCATCCAAACTCGCCACCTCCTCAATCAACTGGCGAGTCTCGCGGCAGAACTGGCATTCGAATTCTTGGGTGAACATCACCAGGCGGACCGCATTGGGCAACTCGCCCAACGCTTTCTTGACCTCTTGTCGGGTCCCATCATCTAACAGAGTCATGCCATCATCCTCTCACATCCTGCTCCACTGGGCGAATTCAGGTACTCGTCTACCGGCGCCATCGGTGGCTAGACCTTGGACAGGACAGCCAACAACTGCTCTATTAGCTGCTCCTCGGTCAAGCCAGGCTCCCGGTCATTCATACATTGTAGGGCATAGCGACGGGCAAAGATCAAGCTGACGTTCTGGAGCGCCGAGCGGGCGGCCGACAACTGCTGTAGCACCTCGTAGCAGTCTCGATCAGCCTCCAGCATCCGCTGCACCCCGCGCACCTGTCCCTCGATCCGACGTAGCCGAATCAGCAGATCTGATCTAACCTCTTCTGGGATTGACTGCATGTTGATCACCACTCATTGCATATACCCTACTCCGGTATAGTATACAGCCAGACGACGGCTCTGTCAAGTGGGAGCCAACCGTATCGGAAAAGGCACTTCTGATCTTGTTCAGAGCCTCGTGGACTAGTACCCTTGGGGCAACAGAGTCCGTCATCTGCATGCCGTTCCTTTTGGACGCGTACAGTCGCCTTGACAGGCAATTGCGACATGATATACTGCCTACCGCTGGGTCTTGCGCATGGATCCGAATCATGAAGAGAACCGCCTTCCGGGCGACCCTGCTCCCACCCCTGCTTTTGGCGCTCGCTGGGCTGGCTTGTGGGCTGACCAATCCGCTGGAGAATCAAGAGGCTATTAGCACGGCCGCTGCGTTGGCCCCAACACTCAAGGCAGCCGCTGTCGACCTGGCTCCCACCTTGGAGGCAGTGGTAACTGACCTGGCACCCGCTATCGAGGCTGCCGCCACGGCTCTCATGATCGCCACGCCGGAGGAGGTGCCCATGGAATTGGCAACGACGGTGCAAACAGCAGCCTCCGCAACACCGGGGCCCCCAGGTCCTACGCCTATCGGCGGCATTGAGGAATTCCTCGGCTTGACTGACGCCACCACAGGGCTCAGCGGACTGGCGAGTTTCCGCCAGGCCGCCACACTGAGCTTCAGCGGCAACGGAGAGACGGGCAAAGTGGATTATTGGGCCGAGTTCACCACTGCTCCGCAGGCCACTCATGCGCAGGTCGCGCTGAGCGGGCTGGCGGCTGCCGGGCTGCCCATTCCCACCTTTGAGTACATGATCATCGAGAATGCTGCGTGGATCAAGATCGGCCGACAACCGTGGATTCCCATAGCGGAAGAGATCGAGACGTTGACTGGCCAGCAACCGTTCAGCGCCGACGACTTTTTTCTCGGCGTTCCATCCGCTCAGCGCGTGCTTCCCAACCAGTTCATTGGCGGAGTTGAGTGCAAGCACTATATCTATGACGTAACAGAGCTCCAACTCGAGGGTGGTTCGTTGAGCTCCGCCAGTGGCGAAATCTACACCGCGCTGGAGGGTGGTTATGTGGTGCAATACACTCTTCACGGAGTGGGCTCGCTGGACGAGTTCTTTGCGGGCCAGTCCGGCACGGTTGATCTGTCCTACACGGTCTCTGACGTCAACTCTGGCATCACCATCCGGCCGCCACGCTAGGAAAGGTGGAAATAACTCGTGAAGAGATTTTGGACACTGCTTTTCTTGGTTCTCCTAACCAGTTGCAGGTCAGGCCCCGAAAAGTGCCGCACCGCCAAGGCACTGTTCGAAGATAATTTCAACAATGAGGCCTGCGGTTGGGACAAGTATGACAGGGAAGAGGCCTCGGCCGGCTATGCGGACACCGAGTACTTTGTTGCCGTCCACCAACCCAACACATCAGCCGTTGCCGTTCCTGGAGCCCAGTTTGCCGACGTGTCCATTGAAGCAGACGTCCGTCTGGGCAGTGGGTTGCCCGATAACAACCTGGGCCTCTTGTGCCGCTACCAGGATATGGACCATTTCTACGCGTTTCTAATTAGCACCGATGGCTTTTATGCCATCGTCCGAGTTAGCGACAGCGCGTCCTTTCAGACCCTGTCCGGGGACGGGAAGCACCTGATGCCAAGTGACGCCATCTTGACAGAGGCCGGTGCCGTGAACCAGATTCGAGCAGAGTGCACCGGTGATCAATTGACGCTTTATGTCAATGGGCAGCAATTGGCCAGCGTTTCTGATGATCAACTCACCTCCGGCGACATCGGATTCATCGTCAGCACTTATAATGAAGGCGCGACCGAAGTCCGCTTTGACAACCTGTTCGTCCGAGAGCCGATCGCGCCGCTTGGTGAATCTGAATAGGCTGAGACGCGCTCAGAGCTTGGTCGGGAGCTGACGTTGCCGGAGCGCAGCATCGGGGACGTCGTCGGCCGGCTAGAGAACTCGGGATCACTGCAGGAGGATCATCCAATGCATCTGTCCAAACTTGCACTACTGTGTACAGTACTCTCGTTACTGGCAGGTTGCGCTGGTCTGGGTGGGGAAAGGCAATCAGGCGGGATCATCTACCAGGATGACTTTTCTGTCGAGTCGGAGGACTGGCTGCTAGAGTCCGATCTTGATGCCAGCGCTAGCTATCTCGACGGGCAACTGCAGTTAGGAGTCTCTTCGCCGAATCTGATCGCCTGGGCTGAGCTGGAGGAGCATCAGTTCGATGACTTTGAACTGGAAGCAGAAGCCACCCAGCTTTCCGGCCCAGACAACAACAGCTATGGCATCGTCTTTCGAATGAAGAATCCCTCAGCCCATTATAGCTTTGACATTAGTGGAGACGGCTACTATCGCTTCAACCGACGCGATGAGACAGAGGGCGGCCGGTGGACGGAGATCATAGATTGGCTTGAATCTCCCGCGATTCACCGGGGCGCAAGCACAAACATGATCAGGATCGTTGCTCAAGGCAACCAGTTTTCCTTTTACATCAATGGACAACTCGTGGCAGAAGCCAATGATGATGCCTACCGGTCGGGCTCGATTGGCTTGAGTGCGGGGTCCTTTCACGAACCCGGCGTCGAGATCGCGTTTGACAATCTAGTCGTCCGCAGACCATAGACGTTGCCAGCCCCGGGGAACGACCCGGACCGCTGCATAGGGGCCGGCAGACCAGAGCTGGCCATCCCCATCCATAGACAGAGCCCCGCTTGCGCGGGGCTCTGCGTTTGGTGCCTCTGAACCTCCATCCAGTGAAGAGTACAGGATTACGCCGGCACACTGGGCAGATCGGCCAAGGCTTGGCGCAGTTTGTCTTCCTCTAGCTCATAATCTGACAGATCTTTCCTGAAAAAGGCATCGTAGGCTGCCAGGTCGAAATGGCCGTGCCCGCTGTTGTTGAAAAGAATGACCTTGGATTCGCCAGACTCCTTGCAGGCCACAGCCTCATCGTAAACCGCCTTGACCGCATGAGCCGTCTCAGGGGCAACGATAAAGCCCTCAGCCCTGGCGAAACTCACGGCGGCCTCAAAGCAGGTGTTCTGGTGATAGGCGCGCGACTCTACCTCCCCCTGCTCCAACAACGCACAGATGCTGGGCGCCATCCCGTGATATCGCAGACCGCCGGCGTGCACCGGAGCAGGGACAAAGCCATGCCCCACCGTGTGCATCATGGCCACGGGGCCGGTCTTGGCTGTGTCCCCCCAGTCGTAGGCATAGATACCCCGGGTCATGCTGGGGCAGGCGGTGGACTCGACAAAGATGGCGCGCAATTGCGGCCTGCTGCCGTCCAGTTTGTCCTTCAGGAAAGGATAGATGAGGCCGGC
>DAOUVM010000056.1 GCA_030667645.1 Ardenticatenales bacterium
CCATTGTGGATCGTGACGCCTCGGGCGAGCGCCGGGTTCTGGGCCATGGCGGCCTCGACTCCCATCTCTGCCAGCAGCCGGACATAGGGCCACGCGGCGTTCAGGTAGGCATGGGTCGCGGTGCGAGCCACGATTCCCGGCATGTTGGGGACACAGTAGTGGATGACCCCCTCTTCGACGTAGGTCGGCCGGTCGTGTTGGGTGGGGCGACTGGTTTCCACCGATCCCCCCTCATCAATGCTGACATCCATGATGAGCGAGCGGGGCCGCATCCGCTTGACCATCTCCCGGGTCACGACCATGGGCGCCCGTTTTCCCGGCTCGCGAACGCAACTCAACAGCACATCGGCAAAGGTACAGACGTGGGCGACGTTGAAAGGGTGAGAAAGCATGGTAACGACGCGCCCCTGGAACATCTCGTCGATGCGCTGCAGACTGGTAAGGCTGGCGTCAAGGACGTGCACGCTGGCGCCCATGCCCAGGAAAGCGCGGGCCGCTTCCGTGCCCAGCGTGCCGGCGCCGATGATCACGACCTCGGCCGGCGGAACCCCCGGCACACCACCCAGCAGGATGCCCTTGCCGCCGGCCACGTTTTCCAGGCACCGGGCGGCCGTCTGAGCGCACATCCGCCCACAAAGCTGGCTCATGGGCTTCATCACCGGCAAGCTGCCATCATCCTCTTCGATCAATTCGTACGAGACGACGGTCACCTTTTTTTCCAGCAGGGTCGCTATCTTGCTGCGGCGCGCCGAGGGGAGCATCAGAAAGCCAGCCATTGTCTGACCCACCTGCAGCCAGCTCAGCTCCTCTTCGGTTGGACGCTGGAACTTGAGCACCACTTCCCCGCGGCCAAAGGCTTCCTCGCCCGAATAGACGATCTGGCCGCCCGCCTGTTCGCAATCCTCGTCGGAAAAGCCGCTGCCGATCCCGGCATTGTGCTCCACATAGCAGGTGTGCCCTTGCCGCGTCAGCAGTCGCAATCCATTGGGCGCCATTCCGACCCGGAACTCGAATGGCCGGCGCTCGCGTGGTATCCCGATATCCATGGTCTTGAACTCCTTTCGTTCGGCGGATTTTTTGATGGCTCTTGTGACTGAGGCGGGTGTCTGTAGATGAGTGTGAATCGCTACGCGAATGCTAGCTGGTGATATCGGAGCCGACCTACGCCCGGTCGCAAGAGTGACCCAGCGCGGTGCACAGCACTAGGCACTCTTGAAAAGAGACCTGCTGTGGATGGTGAATCAGGGGCAGAAGGGCCACAAGATTGCCAAGCTGTTGTTGAACAAGTACTAGGCTGAGGTGCAGAACACCTTCAGAATGGCGCCCAATCGCCGGATCCCCTCTTTGATCCGATCCGGCTTGGCGCATGAAAAATTAAGCCGCATGGTATTCTCCCCACCGCCATCAGGGAAAAAGGGTTCTCCGGGCACAAAGGCGACCATCTGCTTGAGGGATTCGGCCAGAACCGGCCGCGCGTCCATACCCGGCGGCAGAGTGGCCAGAATGAATAGCCCGCCCTGGGGGCGAGTCCAACTCACCTCGGCCGGAAAGTAATCCTCCATGGCCGCCAGCATCACGTCCCGCCGGTGGCGGTATGTCTCGGTCAGCCGCTCCACATGCTGTTCCAGAAAACCATTGCGGGCGACCTCATAGGCAACCATCTGGACAAAGGTCCCGGTGTGCAGATCGACGGCTTGCTTGAGTGCCACCAGTTGCCGGATCACCTGCGCCGGAGCCACTACCCATCCCAGCCGGAGACCGGGAGCCAGCAATTTAGAAAAGGTTCCGTGGTAGAGAACACTCCCGTCATAGGTGCCCCGGCCGGCGCCATTCTGCTGCGCATCAAGCGCAATCAACGGCGAAATATGCTCGCCCTCGTACCGAAGCTGGCTGTAAGGGTCATCTTCGATAATGGGGACCCGGCAGGTAGTAGCAAGCGCCACGAGCTTCTTGCGCCTATCCAGCGCCAACGTGGCGCCGCTGGGGTTCTGAAAGTTCGGCAACAGGTACACGAATTTGGGTTTGGTCTTGAGCACCGGTTCCAGATCATCCACCAGCAAGCCGTTGTCGTCATTAGGCACGACTGTGAACTGCGGCCGGTAGATGCCAAAGGCCTGAAGCGCTCCCACATAGGTGGGGGATTCGACCAGAACCCGGTCACCCTGATCAAGAAACAATCGGCCGACAAGCTCCAAGGCTTGCTGGGAGCCGGCGGTGATGAGCACATTGTCCTCGCCGAGTTGAATCCCACACTGGCCGAGGTTGCCGGCCACTAGCTGTCGCAGGGGCGAAAATCCCTCCGTGGGGCTGTATTGGAGCGCCTGCTGCCCACAGGTGCTCAAGACGAGGTCGGCCGCGTGCCGAAACCGCTCTATGGGAAACAGCTCAGGGGCCGGCAGGCCGCCCGAGAAAGAGATAATATCGGCTTGCTGAGTGAGCTTGAGTATATCGTGGAGGGTCGAACTGGTCACCCACCCAACCCTCCCGGCATAGAGATCGGTCCAATTGATCATCGAGCAGTCTGCGGAGTCCCACTTGAGAAGAAACGACAACTTATCATAGCCAGCCACGAGAACAGCACACAGTGGCAAATGTCGCATCATGATGCGCAAGATGTCATCAACCGGCCCTTGGTGTGAAAGGAGAGTGTAGAAAAACCGGCCCGGCGTTATTCCCTCCAAAGTTGCGCTGCTGCACCAGAAGAACTGGCGCCGCGATGGTGTCGCGCTTTGCCACTGCGGCGAAACTATGTTAGACTCGCAATTAAGGAGATAACCGTATGACAAATCCCATCAAGGCAGTCGCCCTCTTGTCTGGAGGACTCGATAGCACATTGGCTGCTCGCATTGTACAGGCTCAGGGAATAGAGGTGATAGGGGTGCACCTTTTCTCGGGCTTTTGCGGCCTCGATCGGAGGCGCCGGGTCGCCCTGCCAGCGGAAGCAGACGATCCCCGGTTGCGCTGCACGGCACAGGACTCGGCCGATGCGCTAGAGATTCCCATGGAGATCATCGACGTATCGGACCAATACCTGGCAGTCGTACTGAATCCAAAACATGGATACGGGTCGCACATGAATCCCTGCCAGGACTGCCGAGCGTACATGCTAAAGAGGGCGCACGCCCACATGGTGGAGATCGGAGCGGATTTCATCGTCACCGGCGAGGTAGTGGGGCAGCGCCCCAATTCGCAAAAGCGCCACCTGATGTATCAGGTCGAGCGCGAAACCGGGCTTGCCGGTCTCATACTCCGCCCGCTTTCTGCAAAGCTGCTACGCGTCACCGTGCCAGAGGAGAAGGGCTGGGTCAACCGTGATCAATTGTACTCCATGGGCGGCCGGGGACGCGGCAAGCAGATCGAACTGGCGGCACATTATGGGATCGCCGAGTATCCCCAACCGGCTGGAGGTTGCTGTCTGCTGGTCGAAGAAGCGTTTTCGCGCCGGCTGCGAGATTTCCTAGAGCACAACCCGCCAGAGGCGGTGACGCTAGAGACCGTGGGGCTGCTCTCGACCGGCCGGCATTTGCGACTTTCCGATGGAACCAAGGTGATCGTGGGCAGGCACGAAGGGGAGAATAACTATCTGGACCAGGTACGGCGGCCGGATCACTGGCGGTTGGAGGCAGTGGGCGTCGGCAGCCCGGTGGTCCTGGTCAGGGGGCCGTTGACGCCGGAACAGACCCAGTTGGCGGCCGCCATCGTGGCAGGCTACTCGAGATCGAAACAAAAATCGACAGTTGCGGTAGAGGTCGACAACGGCCAATCGATCAAAGAGGTGACGGTTGCCCCGCTCTCCCGGGACGAGCTGTGGGAGCTGAACGTTGGCGCGGCCCCGTCCAGCCGCGGACAGACCCAAGCGAGCGCTGTTCCCAGTGCTTGACGGGCGAAAGCACGCGCCAGAACACCAGCGCGGCGAGAGCGATTGGTGAGGTGGGTGTTTTTCGACACTCTAGCGTTTCACGTTTGACAGAACATAGTCGGTGCGATACCATCAGCGCTGCTCTGTTCGCCGCCCTCTGTTCGGACCTTTTGGAGTTCCATGTTAGACATTAGCCTTATTCGCGCCAAACGAGACTGGGTCGAGGGGGAGATCGCCAAACTCAATACTAAGGCCCCCATCGCCCAGATTGTGGCCCTGGATTCGTGCCGCCGTGAACTGCTCACAGAGGCGGAGGAGCTCAAACACAGGCGCAACGTCGTCAGCAAGGAGATCGGCCGAATGAAAGAGGCGGAGGATCGCCAGGCCAAGATCACCGAAATGCGCGCCGTTTCCGATCGAATCCAGGCGCTGGACAAGCAGCTTCGGCAGGTGAACGAAGAGCTGCGCGAGGCGATGCTCTGGGTTCCCAACCTGCCGCACTATAGCGTCCCGGTGGGCCCGGATGAAGACCACAACATTATCCTGCGCGATGAGGGCGAGCCGCGCGAGGAGGACTTTAAGCTGCTCCCGCATTGGGACCTGGGCCCCAAACTGGGCATCATTGACTTTGAGCGCGGAGTCAAGCTGAGCGGCACCCGCTTTTACCTGTTGCGGGGACTGGGCAGCCGGCTCCAGCGAGCCCTGATCCAGTGGATGCTGGATGTGGCAGTTGACCAGCACGGCTACACCGAGATGCATCTGCCCCTCATGGTGCGGGCAGAGATGATGGTGGGGGCGGCCCAATTGCCAAAGTTCGCCGACAATATCTATCACGATGCAGAAGAGGATTTCTGGTGGCTGGGCACGGCCGAAATTGCCCTGACCAACGTTCACCGGGACGAGATTCTGCCACCCGATTCCCTGCCTATCACGTACGTCGCCTATACCCCATGCTTTCGCCGCGAAAAGATGAGCGCGGGCCGGGATGTGCGGGGCATCAAGCGCGGTCATCAATTCGACAAGGTGGAGATGTACCGCTTCACCCGGCCGGAGACGAGTTACCATGCGCTGGAAGAGATGGTGGAGCAGGCAGCCTACCTATGCCAGGCGCTAGAGATCCCGTATCGAGTAGTGGAAATGTGTACCGGAGATCTGGGCTTCCAAGCATCCAAAAAATACGATCTGGAGATGTGGGCGCCAGGGTGCCAGGAATGGCTGGAGGTCAGTTCCCTGAGCAATTGTGAGGACTTTCAGTCCCGGCGGGCCAACATCCGCTTTCGCCGCGAAAAGGGCGGCAAGCCAGAGTTTGTGCACACGCTCAATGGCTCGGCCTTGGCCCTGCCCCGGGTGATGATCGCCATCATCGAAACCTATCAGCAGGCAGATGGAAGCATCACCGTTCCCGACGTGCTCCAATCGTACGTGGGGGCGTCCAGCATCTCTGCCTAGTCGAAGAACGGTCAATTGAAGACTGATCACAAGCCACCCACTCGCCGGTATCTGCTCATCGTTGAAATAGTCCTGCTACTCTGGGGAGCGGCCCTGCTGGTGATGGGCATCAGGCATTTGCGCCACAACCCCATTGTCCCCTGGCCCAGCCCGACGGCGCCGGTCATTCTGGCGGCCGGGCCATCCCCTACTCTGAGCCCAACGGCCTCGTCCACGCCCGCAACAGCGACGCGCTCACCGAGTGCTACTATTCCACGAACATGGACGCCCTCGCCGCGACCACCTGCGACCTCATCGCCCACGGCCTTGCCAGAACCTTCGGCTACCGCGACCGCGGAATCAACCGTGACGCCGACCCCGTCGGCAACGGAGATCTGGATCGCGACACCAACTCCGGGCCCCAGCCTCACCGCCCGGCCGCTGCAGAGCCCAACCCTGGCCCCAGCGAGAATGACGCCGGAAGCTACGCCTGTGACAGCGGTCCCCACCATGGTCCCGACCGCATGGACGCCGGATAACGCTATCAACGTCCTCTTGCTGGGAAGCGACACGAGCCTGGACAGGACAAGCTGGCGCACGGACGTGATCATTGTCGTGTCTATCAATCCGGATGGGCCATCAGCAGCGATGCTGTCGATCCCCCGTGATCTTTATGTATGGGTTCCGGAATGGAAGATGGCCAAGATCAATACCGTAGACGCCCACGGGCAAGTAGTCCAATACGAGGGAGGAGGACCCGGCCTGCTCAAGCAGACGCTGCTCTACAACCTTGGCATCCCCGTTCACTATTATGCCCGGGTCGATTTCCAGGGTTTTCAGCGCATAGTGGACACGCTGGGAGGCCTGAACCTGCCGGTGACCTGTGAGATGACGGACTGGCGCCTAAAGTCGCCGGAATTGGAGCCTGCGGACGAAGAGAACTGGGAACTGTTCACGGTCGAGCAGAAAATGCACCAAATGAATGGAGAGTTTGCGCTATGGTATGCCCGCTCACGCAAACGTAGCAGTGACTTTGACCGTAGTCGTCGCCAACAGCAGGTGCTGCGGGCGATGATGGCCAAAGCGCTGGACATCAACATGATCCCGCAGATACCCCAACTCTGGGCAGATTTCGCCGGCACCGTCGAGACCGACCTCGGACTGGGAGAAATTCTACAGCTTGCGGCCGTCGCTCCCCAACTGGGTTTCAGCAAGATCAAGAGCCGGTTTATCTCCGGGGATGCGGTGATGGCCTGGACCTCGCCGAACGACAATGCATACGTCTTGCTTCCCCAACCTGAGGAGATAGCCGAGTTAGTGGCCGATGTTTTCGAACCGCCGGCGCTGAATCGGGCATTTCAAGACCCGGCCGTGGTGGAGGTCTGGAATGGCACCATCCGAGCGGATCTGGACCTGCTGGCGGCCGACAACCTGGTATGGGAGGGGTTGGCGCCAGTGCTGGGCCAGGCAGACAGGAATGACTATGCACAGACGCAGGTGATCTATTTCGGGCAGACGTTCAAGGGAGCGTATTCCTGGAGCATCACCAAACTGTTCGGCTTGTACGAATCCCAGATGATCCACCAGCCGGACCCCGACAGCTCGGTTGACTATCGGGTGATCCTGGGAGCGGATTTCGATCCTTGCGTCCACAGGGTTCAAGGGGCGCGCCCCGTCCCGACAGCGACCCCGACACCCATCTGGACACCCCCCCCGGAAGACTAGCCGCCAAGCTGGCCCAGAGCCAGCCGGACGCTTTCCTCCACCGGTCGCGCCGAGTCGCGCGGCACCCTCTGCAGTGCGCTTTGCGCCTCTACCACACTATAGCCCAGCGTCGTTAGAGCAGCAATGACGTCGGCGTCCTTGTCAGTGAGCGCGGCGATATCGGCCGGCAGGTGATCGAGCTTGAGCTTGTCGCGCAGTTGAAACATGATGCGTTGAGCTGTCTTTCGGCCGATGCCGGGCACGCGTTCCAGCACTTCCGACCGCTCGCGGGCGACTGCATCGGTCAACACGTCAGGGCTGAGCGTGGATACGACCGCGAGCGCCAGGCGAGGACCCACGCCGGATACCGCCAACAACAATTCGAACAACTCGAGTTCACGTTCGGAGGAAAAGCCCAAGAGGGTGACGCCGTTCTCCCGCCAGTGCAGGTGGGTGTTCAGCGTGATGCTCCGTCCGGTGGCGCCCGCCCTCTCCAGAACGGTCCTTGGCACCGACACGCGCAGCGCCACGCCACCTACCTGGACGATCAGGTGGTCATCACCGATCTTTTGAACGATTCCAGTGATACCCGCGATCATGAGTCACGCAGCAAGGTTTGCAGCCGCACGGACTGGAGATGGCAGATGGCCACTGCCAGAGCATCGGCCGCATCGTCCGGCCGGGGCGCCTCTTCCAAGCCCAGCAGGACGCGGACCATCTCCTGAACCTGATGCTTGTCTGCTCCTCCATAGCCAGCCACAGCCTGTTTGACCTCCGTCGGCGTGTACCCGCCGGCGACCAGGCCGGCCTCTGCCAGGGCGAGAAGAGCCACGCCGCGCGCCTGTCCAACGCTCATGGCGGTACGGACATTCCTGCTAAAAAAGATCTTTTCCACCGCCGCGATGGCCGGCCGGTGGATATCGATCAGTTCCCCGAGGCCCCGGTAGATGGTCTGCAGGCGGAGGGGCAACGGCTGGCCGGCCGGCGTGGTAACCACACCGTAGGCAATCAGGCCAAGCTGCCCATCAACCTCCTGCACAAAGCCGTAACCCGTCCTGGCAGTTCCGGGATCGATACCGAGGGCAATCATCAAAGCTAGGAGGCCGACTCGTAGGCGGCCATCAGTTCATCGGATACATCGAGTGTCGAGTAGACCTGCTGGACATCCTCCAGTTCCTCCAGCGCATCTATCACCCCCATCACCTGCAGTGCGTCCATCTGCTCCAGGGCGACCGGCAGGTCAGGAAAATGGGAGAGTTCTGCGCTCTCGACCCCGATCTCCGCCCCCTCTAGTCCTTCACGAACTTGCTGGAAGGCATCGACACTGGCGAATATCTCGATCAAGTCGTCACCAATGATCACGTCATCCGCATCGGCCTCCAGCGCGACCTCAAAGACATGGTCACCGTCAAGTCCTTCAGACACCAGGGTAAAGTACCCCTTTTGTTTGAACTGCCAGGCGACCGCACCCGGCTCGGCCACGGCCCCTCCCCTCCGGTTAAAGACCTTGCGGATGTCCGCAATGCTGCGATTGCGATTATCGGTCACTACCTGGATCAGCATCGCGACTCCGTGCGGGCCATATCCCTCGTACAGGACCTCCTGCAACTCTTCCCCTTTGAGTTCGCCGGTGCCGCGCTTGATCGCCCGATCGATATTGTCCTTCGGCATGTTGGACGTCCGCGCCTTTTCTATCGCCAGTCGCAAGCTGAAATTCGTCGTGGGGTCACCCCCCTTGCGGGCTACGATCGCGATCTCGCGCGCGAGGCGGGTGAATAGCTGCCCCCTCTTGGCATCGGTGGCTGCTTTCTTGCGCTTGATGGTGGACCACTTGGAATGACCAGACATCGCTTTTCTCCTGTGCAGGCAATAGTGACCCGTGATGACGTCGAAACGCAGGTAGAACGTGGCTCCCGCAGCAGTGACACGCTGCAAAAGAGAGGCCGGCAGGGTTGGGACAATCCCAGCCCCACGTCTCGGACTCTGGTTTCCGTACCCTCACCATTTCCATTATATCACCGGCCGATGGTTTGGCAATTCATTTGACCATGGCTTTGGGCCTGCTACAATCCCGCGTGGTCAACGAGCCCGGCAACCGGACAGGCGCTGCCATACAGGCAACGCACAGCGCTCGAACAAGTACGGAGCAGGAGGTTTTCGACATGATGGAAATCAAGACAATCCCAATCGGCCCGCTGCAGACCAACTGCTATCTGGTAGCCTGCCCGGAAACCCACTCTGCGGTTGTGATTGACCCCGCCTGGTCCGGGGATAAACTCTATGAGTTGGTACAGGAGGCAGGCGTCGAGCTGGTGGCGATTCTGGTGACCCATGCCCATTTCGACCACGTCGGTGGGGCGGCCGATCTCAAGCGATTGTGCAACGCTCGGCTCTTGGCCCACCCGGACTCGGGTCCTTTGTTGGCGGAGGCGCACCACCATGCGCTCCTCTGGAGTCTGAGGATGGACCCGGCGCCAGCGGCCGACGGGGAGTTGGCCGAGGGCCAGGTGATAGAGGTGGGAACACTACGATTGGAGGTGCTCGAGACACCGGGCCATGCGCCCGGGCACGTCAGCTTTCACGAGCCAGCAGCCAAGGCAGTATTCAGCGGCGACGCGTTGTTCAAGAATGGTATCGGCCGGACCGATCTGCCCGGAGGGAACCACAGAGTGTTGATCCAGTCCATCCGCGACAAACTACTCACGTTACCGGACGACACTGCGGTACATTCCGGGCACGGGCCGGCCACTACTGTCGGCAACGAGCGCCGATGGAATGCTTTTCTGCAATCATAGCACTTGTCAAG
>DAOUVM010000039.1 GCA_030667645.1 Ardenticatenales bacterium
GAGTGAGCCGCATAGTCGCTAGTGTACGCCACCACGGCGTCTGCCAGCCGACCCGCCAGCCAATTGTTGCAGAGCACTACCGCGTTTGCCACGCGATTGAGTAGCCCATCCGGAAGCCTTAAGTCGCAATGATAGGTGAGAACCACCGGCCGCCCCATCAGCCGGCCGCGCAGTGCCAGGCCGGGTGCGTCGAACTGGGGCAAGTGAAGGAGGATCACATCATGCTGGCGGGTCAGTTGGGTCGCTTGAAGGCCAATGGTCGGCATGATGACACCCTTGCTCACCCGAAACAGAACCGGCGCCCGCACCACACTCACTCCGTTCTCCCGTTCTTGGCGGGGCAGGGAGCGATCGTATTGCGAGGTTAGTACCGTCACCTGATGACCGCGTTCGACCAGGGCACGTGAGAGCCGCTCGACGTAGATGGAGACGCCGCTAATATGCGGACGATAGTAGGTAAGAACGGTCAGAATTCTCATGCTCTGCCCAGGTTGCGCGTGGCTCGAACAATACTCCCCAAACTCTGGCCGCCGCGCCAGAGGCCGACCAATCCCAATACCAGGATCACAATGTACGTCGTCGCATGATAGACGATGGCAAAGCCGAGCGCCTGCTCGTGAGTGGCGGGAAACACGGAAAGTCCCAGCAGTACAGCGCCGTGGAATACGCCCACAAAGCCGGGCGATGACGGCGCGCTAACGCCAAAGGCAGCCGCACAGAGGGTAAAGAGAGCAGCCGGCCAGGTCACCCCAGGCCAGAATCCGCTGAGGCTCACATAGTAGGCTACGAGGATGCAGAGCCACAAAACCAGGGAGAGCCCCAAGATCGGCAGCAGCAGACGCAATCGGGTCAAGGTGTGGAAACCATCCAGGAACGAGGCGGTCCGGCGGATCCACACCTCGGCGTCAGCCTCCGGCCGTTTGACTGTGGCAAGCACCCATCGGGCCGTCCCCAGAACCCACGAGCGATTGACGGCCGCCAGCAACATCCCGAGAAAACCGGCGACGGCGGCGCCGCCAACAAGTGCTCCGACCAACCCCATCTGCCCGGGCAGAGCGGGAGCCAGCGGGGCAGCCACGCCAAAGAAGATAATGATAATGAGCACATCCAGCACTCGCTCCAGAATCACCGAGGAGAGCGCGGTGGACATGTCCGGCCCACGATCGGTGGGCTCCAGACCGACCAGGTAGGAACGGGCAAGGTCGCCCAGACGAAAGGGGAGCAGGTTGGTGATGAGGTACCCGACGCTCTGGGCATGGAACAGAGGCCAATACCGAACTCTCTTATCCAGCATCAGGCGCCAGCGCCATGCCCGCAGCAGCATGAAAACAGCCTGACAGACCACCGCCGGCAGGACAACGATCTTCCAGTTGGCCGACCGGAGGGCCGCGAGCACCTGGCCAAGATCCACGACCCAGAGCACCACACCCACGCAGAGGAGGGTGATGGCTATTCCAATCCAGAATTGCACGCGTTCAGACATGCGAAACCGACTCTGACCTTGGGCCGCGCGTGGACAGGGAGGCCACATGGTGGTGTGATCCGCCCCGCGCAACACGAATGCGGTTTGCCGAACACCGGGTCTCGTCTTTCTCGAGCCGGCGAGTTGCGCGGATTATACCCGACTTGTGGATGGTTGCACCGCGGGTCATGGATCAGGCGCGGCGTCTGTTTCCCGGTCGTCCACCCCAGCCTCGGCACGAATAAGCACTTCCATCTCTTCCGCACTCAACCGATCCCGGTTCTCAAAGATGAGCACCAGTGGGTGGTCGTATGCGGTAAAACTCTCATCGGCCGGTCCCCAGTTGAGAACCCAGCGGCCGGCAGCGGGCCACCCTTCCAGCAGCACGGATGGGGGAGAGAGAGCGGGCCAGACAAAGCTGTCATCAAACACCGTTACGGGCCCCAGGGAAGGGTAACGGCTATCCCAATGAACCAACTCAAAGCCAAGCGCTCCCGAGAAGAGCAGCCGATAGTAGGCGGCCCCCTCCGGAAAGCGTTCCGGCAAGCGGGGGATAACGCCGTAAAGGCGGTTGCTGGCCAGAACGAGATAGTCACTGCTCGCCACCCGTTGCACAGCATCATCCAGTTCCACGCGGGAACTCTCGCGCCCCAACCGGTCCTCCACATCATACCACTCGAGCGTGACAGGACGATACCTCTTGGAGATCGGCTGACCGTCCTGATCGCGCAACTTGAGCGGGAGAGCGTGGTCCCAGTGTTCGGTAGCAAGAACGCTGCCATCCGGGACATTCTGATAGATCCAGTGAGAGGCAGCGACCCAGGGATGGTCATCCACGCGATAGAGACCCACAAAGGCGGCCGCCCACAACGCGGTGAACAGAAGCGTTCCCGCCCACCCCGCGTGGCCCAAGATGCGAACCAGCGGCCTGCGGGAGACAGCCCGGCGTCCTTTCCCCCAGCCACCGCTCAACATCCCGGCGCCATAGATAGCAAGAAAGGGAGTCAGCGGCAAGAGATAGCGGAGGAATTTGACCTGAAACCCACCGGTGACAGCAAGAAAGGGCAGCACCCAAGCCAGCAGGACCGCTTCACCCGGCTTGAACCGCGGCCGGCGGCGCCACACACGAGCAATGCCCCACAACAGACCTCCGAGGCTCACCAGCGCCAGCGGTGCCCCCAATCCCCAGCGGAACATCTGATCCAGATAGTAAAGGTACGGGAGCGTGCCGATGTACTGAAGAGTGAACGGTATTCGGTCGCTCCCCCGGACCATCGCTGCCTGGGTCCCGATGTTCTTCAAGTAGCAGGATTGCGTGGCGATGGATTTGATCCTCAGGCTCACCAGCGGGATGCTGAAACCGCCAATGGAGCCCTCGCAAGTGTTGTCAAGCAGGGCAAAGGGATTGGTGACAGCAAAGATAACGACGCCAGCCAGCAGCGCCAAGGTGAGTTCCACCACTGGCCGGCGATGGCCATGCCACCAACCAAGCAATCGGCGCCGCAGGACAGCTCCCCTGGCCACCGGGGATTTCTGTCGCCGCCACATGAGCGCCACGGCCAACGGTAGGACCAACATGATGGCGCTGAACTTGGCCCCCGCTGCCAAACCAACCAGCGCCCCGGCTACTACCGCGTCGCGCCAGCGCTCGCTCTCCACCCTCCGGACCATCCAATAGACGGCAGCCACGACGGCGGTGGTCAGGAATGGGTCGCTCACAAAAAAGCGAGCCTGTTGGATGTGCAACACGGCCAGCGCAACAAAGGCAGCCGCCAACAGTCCGGCCGCCGGCCCATAGAGCCGTCTTCCCAGCAGGAATACCAGCATGACAGTAACCGTGTCAAACAGCGCCGCCAACGTCCGGCCGACCAAGAGTAGGTGGCGGTACTCGATGCGGCCGGGGACGTTCAGCAGATCACGCGCCAGCGTCCAGCCATCCGGGAGGCGGATGCCGCCGTCGCCCACTTTGGCCGCGGCGCCATCCAGTAGATGGGCGGTCGCCACCCCCAGGTAGAGCGGCCAATGGCCATAGGCAAAGGCGCGCGGCTCGCCCTGATACACCCCTATGCCGGCGCTCTCTGCCTCGGGCGGCCAACGGAAAGGGTTAAAGGTGGAAAGCTCGGGATCAAAGGCAGACTCCCAGTTCGGTGGTACCTCAATGGTGGTGCCCACCCACACGATGTAACGTTCGTCCGGATGGAGATGATTCAGGCCATCCCAGTCCAGCCCGGTCAGCCGCAGGTAGACAGTGAGAAGCAGCACGCCTACCAGAGCCAAGCCCATCCACCGGGGTTGAGCGATATGACTCTCGTTGGAGGTTCGCATTGAGCAATTGTATCAGCCCGATGAGGGGTGTCCAGACCGCCGGTGGACGGTGTCGAGCAACAGACGAGACGCCGCGCCCGCTTCAATTGCGACCAGGGTCGCGGCATGATACACTAGATACTTGGAAAAAACCAACTTGCGGTTTTGTGACCGCTCTACCCTTGAATCACCGTTGAAAACGAAAAGTTGCTCCTTGACAGGTGCTAACATCCGCAGATTCCCAGATGAAGGCGATCAGATATGGAAAGAGAAAGGATAGAGATTCGGGTACGCGCTTTTGCCCTGGCGCGCCAGATCCTGGGCACGGCCGAGCTGGCACTGGAATTGCCCGCCGGTTCCACAGTGGCCGATCTACTCGATCGCCTGGAAGCTGACTGCCCGGCCCTCGGAACCCATGTCGGCCACATCATCACCACCATCAACCAGAACTATGCCGGCCGGACACAGCAACTGTCCAGTGGCGATGAGGTCGCCATTTTCCCACCTGTGAGCGGCGGTTGCGAGATGACGCACGCGGCCATCAGCGAAGAACCGATCGACTATGGCGTGCTGGTGGACATGGTCACTGAGCCGGGAGCGGGAGCGGTAGTCAGCTTTACCGGCATAGTACGCGACAGCAATCTCGGCCGGCCGGTTGATTACCTGGAATACGAGGCCTACCCTGAAATGGCAGTCGCCAAATTGCGCCAGGTGGCTGCCGAGGCACGGGAGCGGTGGCCGATGATTCGCCGTGTGGCGCTGGTCCACCAGGTAGGGCGCCTCGAACCGGGCGAAACGGCCGTGGTTATCGCGGTTGGCGCTCCCCACCGGGATGATGGGGCATTTGAAGCCACCCGATTCATCATCGACCGGATCAAGGAGATCGTCCCCATCTGGAAGAAAGAGGGGTGGTCGGACGGAGCACGGTGGCTGGAGGGAGAGTACCGGCCGCAGCCCGGCGAGTAGACAAGCGTTCGGCTAGCGCCGGCCGCCCACGAGAAAACCGGTGGTGCCAAACACCCGGCCACCAAGCTTAAAGCCTGCTTCCTCGAGGCGCGGTAAAAAGTTGGGCCGAATACCGGTGGGTTCAAGCCGGCCGGCGGCCTCCCCCTCCCCCGTGAACGGGGGTGCCTGGTAGAGAAAGATGTCCTGCAGCACCACGGCATCCCCTTCCAGCCGTTGAACTTCGGTCATTTGCAGGATCTTTCGCGACCCATCCCGCATGCGGGACTGTTGCACAATCAAGTCCACAGCCGAGACAATCTGTTGGCGGATTATATGCGCCGGCAAGTCAAGGCCAGCCATCAAACAGAGCGTCTCCAACCGGGTGACGCAGTCGCGGGGGTTGTTGGCATGAACTGTGGTCAGGCTGCCATCATGGCCGGTGTTCATCGCCTGAAGCATGTCGAGCGCCTCGCCACCGCGGCACTCCCCAATCACTATCCGATCGGGGCGCATCCGAAGGCTGTTGATCACGAGTTCGCGGATGTCCATCCGGCCGGTCCCATCAGGCAGCGCGGGCGAGGTCTCTAGCCGCACCACGTGCGGCTGAAGAAGCTGGAGTTCGGCCGCGTCCTCAATGGTCACAATACGCTCGTGGTCTGGAATGTAGGAAGAGAGTACATTCAGCACCGTCGTCTTGCCGGAGCCAGTGCCACCAGAGACAACGATATTGAGCGCTCCGTTGACGCAGGCACGCAAGAACTCGGCTGCCTGCTCGGTAAAAGTACCAAAACCAATCAGATCATCCGCCGTGAGCGGGCTCTCGGGGAATTTGCGGATCGTGATAGAGGGGCCATCGATGGAACAAGGAGGGATGATGATATTCACGCGGGAGCCATCGGGCAGGCGTGCATCCGCCCGAGGTTGCGACCTGTCAACTGTGCGACCCAACGGCCCAAGGATGCGCTCGGCAAGGCGCATCACGTGATCATCGCTGTCAAACCGAACATCCGTCAGGGACACCCTTCCGCCGCGTTCCACCCAGACTTTATTCGGGCCGTTGATCATAATCTCAGAGATCTCTGGATCGTCCAGGAGTTGCTGGACTGGCCCATAGCCTAGCACCTCATCCACCACGCCGCCGAACAGCTTTTTCTGGTCCTCTTCTGAATAGCTGAGGCCGGCCCGCCGGTAGAGATCCACAAATCGATCAGTGACCAGGCGAGTCGAGTCTGGGGTTCGATGCCAGGTATCCTCCTTTGGCAGTTCGGCGATCATCTGTTCCACCATCCACTGTTGGACACGGAACATTTCCTGAGGCATCGTTTCGGCGCCGTTCTGTTCAGAGGTGGATTCATTCATGGCAATCCCCTTTCTCACGTTATCGGTAGAGCCACCCTGGCACTTGTTGAGGAATAACTTTCCGTTTTCAATGGTGATTCACGGGCAGAGCGGTCACAAAACCGCCAGGTTGTTTCTGATCAAGTCCTTGACGAGCAGCCCAACGGCGCTAGCCAAAACGTCCAGTAACATAGTCTTCGGTGCGCTCATCCTGCGGATTGGTAAAGAGTGCGGTTCCTGGACCATGCTCTATCAGTTCTCCCTGGAGGAAAAAGGCTGCCCAGTCTGCCACCCGCGCGGCTTGCTGCACACTGTGGGGAATCACGGCGATTGTATACCGCCCCTTGAGTTCCTGCAAGCTGCTCTCCACTTTGGCGGTGGAGATGGGATCAAGGCCAGAGGTGGGCTCGTCCAACAAGATCACTTCAGGCTCTAGCATCAGAGTGCGGGCCAAGCAGAGCCGCTGCTGCTGCCCACCGGAAAGCGCGACGGCCGGTTCGTCCAGCCGGTCCTTCACCTCATCCCACAGAGCGGCCTGGCGCAGGCTCTGCTCCAGGAGACGCTCCAGACTGCTTGCCGCGCGCATCCCGGCCAACTGGGGGCCGTAAAAGAGGTTCTGGCGGATGGTCATCGGCAGGGGCACCGGCCGGGCAAACACCATTCCCACCCGCCGGCGCAGGGCGACCACATCCACGCCGGCAGCGGAAATATCGACTCCATCCAACAGGACACGGCCACTCTGCTCCTCAACGTCCACCAAGTCATTCAACCGATTGAGCGCTCGCAGCAGCGTGCTCTTGCCGCCACCGGCAGGTCCGAACAGGACGTTGATCTGGCAGGCATAAAGATCAAGTGAAATCCCGCGCAGGCTCTCAACCCCATCGGAATAGCGGATGGAAAAGTTCTCGATCCGGATCTTGTATTCGGGAACGGTTGGATCAGTCATCATGCGCAGGTGCTTTCCCTTGCGGGTGTGCAGTCGTCGATTACCACTGGCGGCGCTCTCGATAGTGTCGGCGAATGAGCGTGGCAATCAGATTCATGGACAGCACAAAGGCTAGCAGCACGAGCGCGGTGCCGTATTGGATGCGAATAGGCATGCCGGGCACCTGGGTGCTGATCACAAAGAGATGGTAGGGCAGCGCCATGGTTTGGTCAAAGACCGACTGTGGAAGGCGCGGCAGAAAGAAAGCAGCGACGGTGAAAAGGATGGGCGCCGTCTCGCCTGCGGCCCGTTCCAGTCCCAGGATCACTCCGGTCAATACGCCGGGCAGGGCCTGGGGAAGAACGATCCGCCGGATGGTCTGCCAATGGGTGGCACCCAAGCTGACGCTGACAACTCGAAAGGAGTGGGGCACGGCCCGCAATGCTTGTTCGGAGGTACTGATGATCACCGGCAGCGTCATTATTCCCAGCGTCAGCGAGCCAGCCAGAATCGAGGTACCAAACTTGAGAAACAGAACAAACAGTCCCAATCCAAACAGCCCGTAGACGACAGACGGAATGCCGGCCAGGTTGATGATGGCAATCCGGATGGTGCGGGTGAGCGCATTGTCCTCCGAGTATTCCGCCAGGTAGACGGCTGCGCCCACACCAATGGGCACAGAAAAGATGGCGGTGCCAATGGTCAGCAACAGAGTACCCACGATGGCCGGTAGAATGCCGCCCTCTTTCATCCCCTCGCGCGGAAAGCCGGTGGCGAACTCCCAGCCAATGGCACCGCTTCCCTGGACGATGACGAGGCCCACGATCAACAGAATCGAGGCGATGACCAGGCCCGCTATGAGGCTGATCAGCCAAAACGCGATTCGTTGTGTTGCTTGCCGCGACAATCTAATCACGTTCAACAGCTCAGGACATTACTCGCTCGCTTCGCCTGGTCTCGCGAAAAACGACAGCGGAGGCCGCCAAATTGACTATGAAACTGATCAGGAACAGCACAAAACCAATGACAAACAACAGATGATAGTGGGTACTCCCCTGTGCCACCTCTCCCATCTCGGCCGCGATCGTGGCGGTCATTGTGCGGACGGGTAGAAAGAGATCGGCCGGGCCCGTCACGATGCGAGCGGCGTTGCCGGTAACCATCATCACCGCCATCGTCTCCCCAATGGCGCGACCGACCCCGAGCATCATGCCGGTCAGAATGCCGGTGCGCGCAGCTGGAACCACAACCCGCCAAATCGTCTGCCAGCGAGTGGCGCCCAGAGCCAGCGCGGCGTTCCGGTAGCTGACAGGCACGGCGTCAATGGCATCTTCCGCCACGCTGACGATGGTGGGCAACGCCATCAGCGCCAGGAGGAGCGAGCCCGTCAGCGCTGTCAGGCCCGTGGGAGCTCCAGCGAATCGTCTCACGAGCGGCGCCAACGCCAGCATGCCGATGAAGCCGAGCACCACCGATGGAATACCGGCCAATACCTCCACAAATGGCTTGAGCAGATCGCGCGCCCACCGGGGCACGATCTCGGCGATAAAGATGGCGGTCGCCAGACCGGCTGGCAGCGCAATGACCGCGGCTCCGACAGTAACCAACAGGGTCCCCAGAATGAGCGGCGCCAGGCCATAGTACCCCTCGACAGGATACCAGCGGTCCGCCAGCAGATCGGCCGGTGTGACCTGCATCAAGGCGGGAACCGCCTCGCGGAGGAGAAACAAGATAATCAGACCGACGATAGCAATCGCAGAGACTCCGGTGGCACGGATGATCCTCTCGATCAGAAACTCTTGCCAGGTGCGCTTGATGGGTTCCCTTTCCACGATTCCAGTATCCCGGTTATTGCAGCGGTACAAAGCCCAGTTCGGCCACCAGAGCCTGAGCATCGTGGCCCCGTATCCACCTCAAGTAGGCGGCCACGGGCCCAACCGGCTCATCGGCGGTGTAAATGTAGAGATCACGGGCGATGGGATAAGAGCCGTCGTTGACGCTGTCCACCGACGGCAGGACAAAAGGTCCGGCGGGGTCCAACGCCACTGCCACCACCTTTTGGTCAGGGGTCACATAACCTAGCCCGTCATAGCCAAGCGCGTTTGGGTTCTGGCGGACCTCTGCACTAATCCCCTCGGATGAAGGCAGCAGAAGCGTATCCCGCGAAAAGAGCGTTTCATCAAGCTTGATTCCGCGGCGGACCACATGCTCCAAAAAGAATACATGCGTCCCCGAGTTCGATTCGCGTGAGAGCAGGACAATCGGCCGATCCGCGCCGCCCACGTCGCGCCAATTGGTGATGACACCGCTGTATAAATCAGAAAGCTGGTGGATGGTCAAACGATCTACTGGATTGTCCATGTGTACCACTATGGCAATGGCATCACGAGCGACAATGTGCTCCACCGGGGTAATGCTATTGGCCTCGGCGGCCGCGATCTCTTCGGCCTTGATGCTGCGAGAGGCGTTGGCTAGATCGATTGTGCCATTGATCAGCGCTGCAATGCCGGATCCCGAGCCACCGCCCGAAACCGATACACTGGTTTCCGAGGACTGGACAGCATATTCCTCGGCCCAGGCCAGCGCGAGATTCACCATGGTGTCAGAGCCCACATTCTGGATGGTAGAGCCATGGCCCGAATCGGTGCCGGCTGGCTGGCAGCTTGTGAGGATAGAGAGCGTTAGGCTGAGAAAGAGCAGGACGCAGGGTGTGCCCAGTCGTGCGCCACGCGCCGCGCCTGAGGTCCGGGTGATTGTCTCGGTATTCATCGAAGCGAGGCGATTATAGCATTGGCCACAGGGAGCGTCAACGAAGCGAGCGGGAGATTGCGTGAAGGATTGGGGCGAGTTTGCCTCTCGCGAAAGGAACGGTGTCTCTTCTATTTCGAGGCCCTCCGGTTCAAAGCTTTCTTTTCGATGTCTTTTGGGTATAATGAGGACAGGCAGAGTGAGCAGAGCCGAATGCTATGAAACCCAAGATCACCGTCAGAGGACTCGATTTTTACTATGGGCTCAACAAAGCGTTGAGTGACATAACCCTCGACATCGAACCCAACAACATCACTGCGCTCATAGGACCTTCTGGCTGCGGTAAAAGCACCTTCCTGCGTTGCCTCAACCGGATGAACGATACTATCGCCGGGACGCGCGTCGAAGGGCGGGTGATGCTGGATGAGGAAAACATCTACGACCCGGCGTCGGACATTGTCGAGTTGCGGCAGCGAGTGGGCCTCGTGTTCCAAAAGCCCAACCCATTCCCGCAGTCGGTATTTGACAATGTGGCCTTTGGGCCCCGTGTGCTGGGGATGCACCGCGAGCGCAGCCTGGATGGAATGGTGGAAAAAGCCCTCCGGCAGGCGGTGCTGTGGGGCGAAGTGAGAGACAACCTCAAGAGATCGGCGTTGAGTCTGTCTTTGGGCGAACAGCAGCGGCTTTGCATCGCCCGTACCCTGGCAGTCAGTCCAGAGGTCATTCTGATGGACGAACCGTGCAGCGCGCTCGATCCCATCGCTACACTCCAGATAGAAGAAGTCATGCAGACACTCAGATCAAGCTATACGATCGTGATCGTCACTCACAACATGCAGCAAGCCGCCCGAGTATCTGACCGGACCGGTTTTTTCTGGCTCGGCGAAATGGTCGAGTTTGACGAAACACCCAAAGTGTTCACGCGGCCGGCCAACAGCCTCACCGAGGAATACGTCAGTGGTCGGGTTGGCTAGGCCCAGGCCTGAGGAGGACCAATGACAATGACACGGACGCGAGGGATGCTGGATCGTGAGTTGGCAGAGATCCAAGACAACGTGTTGCGCATCGGAGACATGCTGAACCACGCCATTCATCGCTCCATCAGAGCGCTCAAGAACCGGGACACTGCTCTCGCTCAACAGATAATCGTTGACGATGAAAAGATCAACAAGCTCCGCTATACCACCGAGGAGCAGTGCCTGGCCGTCATCGCTACCCAGCAGCCCGTGGCAGGCGATCTGCGCGCCATCATAGCCGCCATGCACATCACCATCGAAATGGAACGAATGGCGGACCACGCCGAGGGAATCGCTCATCTGGTCCTGCGCATCGCCGACCAACCACTCCTCAAGCCGCTCATCGATCTGCCGCGAATGGCCGAGATCGCGTGCGACATGCTGCGGGCCAGCTTGGATGCCTTTGTCGCCCGGGATCCGGCGGCTGCCATGGCAGCCGCGGAACGTGACGATGAGATCGACCAGCTCAATGATCAGGTGTTCCGCGAGTTGCTGACGTACATGCTTGAAGACCCGCGAAGCATCAACCGCGCCACCTACCTGATGTGGGTAGCCCA
>DAOUVM010000166.1 GCA_030667645.1 Ardenticatenales bacterium
GCCATCCCTTCAAGAGCCAATACCTTGGTGATGGCCGCCGTCAAAGTTGTCTTGCCGTGGTCAATGTGACCAATTGTTCCCACATTAACATGTGGCTTGTCGCGTACGAACTTTTCCTTTGCCATTTCTCTATTCCTCAACACCCAGAGCGGCATCTCCTGTCGATGCCGATTTCGCACCTGCTCTACGGCCGGCCACCACCGACAATAACATTCGCAACCTCTTCGCTCACCTTGGCATAGTGATCGAATTCCATGGTAAAGGTGCCGCGCCCCTGACTCATCGAGCGAAGATCAGTAGCATAGCCAAACATCTCCGCCAGCGGGACCATGGCGCTGATAACCTGCAGGCCACCCGCACGGGGTTCCATCCCTGCAATCTCTGCCCGCCGCGACGAGAGATTGCCCAACACCTCACCAGTAAAGCTGTCGGGCGTCACTGCCTCCACCTCCATGACCGGCTCCAACAAAACAGGGGCGCCTCTCTGCACACCATCCTGCAAAGCCCTGGAACCAGCCACTTTGAACGCCAGCGCGCTCGAGTCAACCTCGTGGGAGTCGCCGTCGACGAGAACAACCGTCACGTCTACCATAGGGTATCCGGCCAGCACGCCGCTCTCCAATGCCTCAAAGACACCGGCCTCCACCGCCGGTACGTACTCGGCCGGGATGGCATCCCCAGACATCCGGTTCCCAAAATGATTCCCATCTCCGGCCGGAGATGGCAGCAGATCCAGCTCAACCACACCATACTGCCCCCGGCCACCTGTCTGCCGGATAAATCTCCCCTCGACTCTCCGCACCGGAGCAGTGATGGTCTCCCGATACGCGACACGCGGCTTGCCCACGTTGGCCTGAACCTTGAACTCGCGTAACATCCGGTCAACCAACACTTCCAGGTGCAGTTCTCCCATACCGGAAATCAACATCTGGCCGGTTTGCTCATCGGTCCGAACCTTGAAGGTCGGGTCCTCGTCCGCCAACCGCCCCAGTGCATCCATCATCCGATCCTGATCCGCCGCGGTACGTGGCTCAATCGCCACTGAGATAACAGGGTCAGGGAATGAGATCGTCTCCAGCAAGACCGGGGACTTGGCGTCACAGAGCGTATCGCCGGTAAAGGAACGTTTCAAGCCCGGCACGGCAATGATGTCGCCAGCGAACACACTCTTGACATCCTCACGCCGATCAGCATGCATACGAACCAACCGCCCTATTCGTTCCCTCTTTCCCTTGCTGGTGTTCAACAGGGACTGTCCAGTCCGAATGCTGCCGGAATAGACGCGCATAAAAGCCAGGCGACCCACATAAGGATCAGTAGCGATCTTGAATATCAACGCTGTGGTCGGTTTGGAATCATCCGCTTCGCGCCGCTCTTCCTTTTTGGTATAAGGATTGATTCCCAGAATTGCATCCACGTCAAGGGGTGACGGAAGAAAGTCCACAATCGCATCCAGCAAAGGCTGGACCCCCTTGTTCCTCAGGGTGCTCCCACACAGGACCGGGGTTATGTCACCCCGCAAGGCTGCCGCCCGCAACCCGACGCGGAGTTCGGCCGGTCTGATCTCTTCCCCCTCCAGGTATTTGAGGGTCAAATCATCATCAGTCTCAACAATCCGCTCCACGAGCCGCATCCGAGCTTCGTTGGCCTTCTCCATCAGGGTAGCCGGAACGGGCTCAAACAGAGGCTCCGCTCCCAGGTCATCTGCTCCCCAGGTAATCGCTCGCATGGACAGAAGATCAACTACACCCCGAAACCCGCCCTCAACTCCAATGGGAAGCTGGAGGAGAATGGGATTGGCGCCGAGCCGCTCCCGAACCATCTCTACCGTGCGCCCCAGATTCGAGCCCACGCGATCCATCTTGTTGACAAAACATATGCGTGGCACGTTGTAGAGGTCAGCTTGGCGCCAAACGGTCTCCGACTGGGGCTCGACGCCGGCGACAGCATCAAAAATAACTATGCCCCCATCCAGCACTCGTAGGCTGCGTTGCACCTCTGCGGTAAAGTCAATGTGGCCCGGCGTATCAATGATATTGATCTGGTGTTCGCGCCAGAAAGCCGTAATCGCCGCAGCGGTGATGGTAATACCCCGTTCTCGTTCCTGGGCCATCCAGTCAGTGACTGTGGTCCCCGCATCCACGCTCCCCATCCGGTGGGTCTTACCGGTGTAGAAAAGCACTCGCTCGGTTGTCGTAGTCTTACCGGCGTCAATGTGAGCTATGATTCCGATATTTCGGATTCGCTCCAAGGGGCATGTGCGGGGCATTGGCAGTTCTTCCTGGCGAACGAATGCTGTCTTGGATTACCAGCGGTAGTGGGCGAACGCGCGGTTGGCTTCCGCCATTCGATGCGTGTCTTCCCGCCTTTTAATGGCCGCGCCCTGATTGTTGGCCGCGTCCAGCAACTCGCTCGCTAGCTTCTCCGCCATGGTCTTCCCATGCCTGGCGCGTGCAGCAGCCAGCAACCAGCGCATGGTCAGCGACGTGCGCCGCTCGGGCGAGACCTCAACCGGCACCTGATAGGTGGCGCCACCTACCCGCCGAGGTTTGACCTCGACCTGGGGCATCACGTTGCTCAAGGCCTGCTCGAACAGCTCAAGGGGAGGCTTTTTTGCGCGCTGCTCGACTATGTCCATTGCCTGATACATGATCCGGTACGCGACGCTTTTCTTCCCCCCCTTCATCAACCGGTTCACCAACATCGCCACCTTAACACTATCGTACCGGCCATCCGGCGCAATCACACGCTTGGGCGCTTCCCGTCGTCTCGCCATTCTCTACTCCTCTCTGTGGGCGGCCTACCTTCCGCGCCGCTTGGTTCCGTACTTGGATCGCCCCTTGGAGCGCCCTTCCACTCCCTCCGAGTCCAGAGTGCCGCGCACAATGTGGTAGCGGACGCCGGGCAGATCCTTGACCCGCCCCCCCCGCACCAGAACAACCGAGTGCTCCTGCAATCCGTGCCCCTCGCCTGGGATATACGCCGAGACCTCGAGCCCATTGGTCAGGCGAACACGCGCCACCTTCCGCAGGGCAGAGTTGGGCTTTTTGGGAGTCTGGGTCCGTACCTGAATACAGACACCTCGCTTCTGAGGCGCCCCTCTGGGTTGCCGTGTACGACGCTGCGTGTACGAGTTAAAGGTGTACAGCAACGCTGGCGCCGTCGACTTTTTCGCCTTGGACTTGCGACCCTTGCGGACCAGTTGATTCGTTGTTGGCACACTATCCTCCGAACGGTACTACTCTCAGACTACCCGTTGCGCCCAATTGCTCCTTGGCGTCGAAAGGAGGCCACCCATTTATTCTGGTGACCTCCTGATTTCTTGGTTAAACTATTCAATTGATGCCCGCGGGTGGGCATCAAACCAAATAAGCCATCGCAAGATTCTAACACACGGGTAGATCAGTGTCAAATGAAACGCTCCCGCTGCGCCAATCCCAGCAGGCCCGTGCCAAGCCGCGGCTTGCGCATTCTCACATCATCCTTGCCGAAACCCACGATTTCTCCCGTATCCGTCACCGCCTCTACCACCAGACCCAGAGCCTGCAACTCTTTGACCAGCACCCGAAAGGAGGCCGGGATGCCCGGTTCTTCGACGGGCACACCCTTGACAATGCACTCGTAGGCCTTGACACGCCCCTGCACATCATCGGATTTGATGGTCAAAAGCTCTTGTAGTGTGTACGCTGCGCCATACGCCTGCAGCGCCCACACCTCCATCTCGCCAAATCGCTGGCCCCCGAACTGCGCCTTGCCACCCAGTGGCTGCTGGGTCACCAGAGAGTAAGGGCCGGTCGAACGTGCGTGAACCTTGTCCTCCACCAGGTGGGCTAGCTTCATCATATGAATGATTCCCACGGTGACCGGTTGATCGTACACTTCCCCGGTCCGGCCGTCGTACAGCACCTGCTTGCCCAGCGTGGGGATGGGCCAGCCGCTCTGCACCGATACCCGATCCGCCACCTGCTCCAATTCCGCCTCTGGAATCTCATCAACATTGTACTGCAACCACTCTGGAGTATCTCCCCCGACGCGGCGCTGAATCAAATCCTGCACATACCTCAGCCACTCGCGCCAACAGACAATGCACGCCTTTTTATCCAACTCGACCCAATCGCCCTTGGCAAGACTCGGAGCATCCAGAGGGATGAGTTCCTCCGGATCATAACCCACCTCGCGCAGCCAAGCGATCAGCGCCTGCTGACGCAGATATATCTCGTCAGAAACCAAGTCACGATCAAAGCCAGGAGCATCTCCCAACCAGGCAGAGATAAACATCGTCCGCGCCGCCGCATCATCTTCCAGCAACTCGAGGTCGACCTCGTTTTCTTCCAACCACCCCCATGCCCATTCGGCTACTTCCGCCCAGGCACGATCCATAATCCAGGCACGCGCCAGATCAGCTCGTATCTCTGTCTCATCTGCACCGTCAAATACGGGCGAGACAGCACGGAAACCAAGTCGGCCGGCCGCCCACCCAAGATGTGTCTCCAGTATTTGACCAATGTTCATCCGGCCCGGAACACCCAGCGGGTTGAGGATAATGTCAATCGGCGTTCCGTCATCCAGGAAGGGCATGTCCGCTACGGGAACGATCTTTGATATCACGCCCTTGTTGCCATGCCGGCCCGCCATCTTGTCACCCTCTGTGAGCTTGCGCTTCTGGGCAACGCTGACCCGGACCATCTTGTCCACGCCGGCCGGTAGGTCGCGATGATCTTCGCGAGTGAATACCCTGATATCCACCACCTTTCCCTTTTCGCCATGTGGCAGACGAAGCGATGAATCCTTCACTTCGCGCGCCTTTTCACCAAAGATGGCACGCAGTAGCTTTTCCTCCGGGCTCAACTCCTTCTCACCCTTGGGTGTTATCTTGCCCACCAAGATGTCACTGGGGCCAACGTCGGCCCCTATACGCACAATTCCGTCCTCGTCCAGGTCCTTGAGCGCCTCCTCCCCGACGTTCGGAATGTCATACGTGATCTCCTCCGGACCCAGCTTTGTGTCGCGCGCCTGCACCTCGTGCTTCTCAATATGGATGGAGGTGAACCTGTCGTCACGCACCAGGCGTTCACTGATCAGGATCGCGTCCTCATAGTTCCCGCCCTCCCAGGACAAAAATGCGACCAGCACATCCTGCCCGAGGGCCAACTCGCCGTTAACAGTAGAGGAGCTATCAATCAGCACATCACCCTTCTCTACCCGTTGTCCCTTGACTACAACCGGCCGCTGGTCAATGCAGGTGCTCTGGTTGGACCGGTCGAACTTGCGCATCCGGTAGATACAGTCGCGCCCGTTCGAGTTCACAACTAGGCGCGTCGCTGTCACACTGACGACCTCACCCGTACCCGTGGCGGTAATCACCTGACCCGAATCCTGTGCAGCCTGGTCTTCCATCCCGGTGCTGACAATGGCAACATCTGGCTGAAGCAAAGGGACTGCTTGGCGCTGCATGTTCGACCCCATCAAGGCGCGGTTGGCATCGTCGTGCTCCAGAAAGGGAATCAGCGCTGCACTAATCCCCACAACCTGGCGCGGTGCCACGTCCATATAGTCGATCGTCGTTGCCGGCGAAAAGCGGAACTGCTGGTTGCGACGACAGGAGACAGTCTCCCTGGCGAACTGGTTGCGTGCGTCCAGCAAGGAACTAGCCTGAGCAATAGAGAATTTGTCTTCCTCATTGGCCGGCATGTACCGGGTCTCTCCCGTCGCAAAGGGAATGACGTCAACCTGCTCAATGTTCAAGGTTCGAATCCGTCCGAACTGCTCGGAGGTAAGCTCGTCGCCAACTGCAGCAATCTCATCACCGGTGTCTGGATCAATCACCGGGTTCCGTATCCGGCGGCCGATCAGATCCTCGTCTGTTGGCGCCAGGCTCTTGAGTACCCGGCGATACGGTGTTTCGATGAAGCCGAATTGATTCACCTTGGCATAGGTCGCCAAACGGCCGATCAGCCCGATGTTGGGGCCCTCAGGTGTCTCTATTGGGCAAATGCGTCCGTAATGACTGTGATGCACGTCACGGACCTCAAACCC
>DAOUVM010000146.1 GCA_030667645.1 Ardenticatenales bacterium
CGAGATGACATAGTCGTATCTCTCTGCCACGACATTGTCATCCGGATCGAGCGCGTTCAGATCATAGGTGCCCTCTGGCACGCTGAAAGTCATCGACTCCCCTGCAATTAGCACCGAATCGCCCAGCCAATCATCGCCCCAGCTATCACTCGTACTGGGCGAGATGTAGATATACCAGACGGAGCTGTCAGTAGAGTTGTGCACGGTCAGGGTAGCGGTCCCCTCGCCTTCGCCTTCGGCACCTTCCGGAAGGATCGTCCACTCGGCGTCGCCCGAAATGACATAGTCGTATCTCTCTCCCACGACATTGTCATCCGGATCGAGCGCGTTCAGATCATAGGTGCCCTCTGGCACGCTGAAAGTCATCGACTCCCCGGCAATTAGCACCGAATCGCCCAGCCAATCATCGCCCCAGCCATCACTCGTACTGGGCGAGATGTAGATATACCAGACGGAGTTGTCAGTAGAGTTGTGCACGGTCAGGGTAGCGGTCCCCTCGCCTTCGTCGCCAGTCTGCCACCAATCCCCCGCATCAGGCAGATCCCCTACCACGACAAAAGTGTCAAGAATGCGATCGGTCGCACTGAGGTCGGCACCAGTCACCGCCTGCATCACCAACACGGTGGCGAACGATTGATCCGCCGGCATGGCAGCCACCGCGATCATCACCGTGTCGCCTCCGCCGCAGCCGCTGTAAAAGTCGTAGAAACCACTATAGAGCGCATCCTCATAATCAGAGCGCCCTTCGTACCAGCAATCATCGCTGAAATCGAAAAGATCAAGGAGCTCGGCCGAATCCCCTGCTTGCGCCAACCCTTCGGCGGCCAAGAAGGTGACCCCGGGCGTCGAGTAGGACCCGTAGAAATCATCCAGATCACTAGAGGCAACGATGCCTGCTCCGATGGTCTGCCCGTCCTCCTCCCACACGCTCCCGTCAACATCGGTCCACTCGATGGGGACCTGCATCACGATGGCTCCCGTATCATCAGTGACCTCGACATACTCGGCATAGGAGGTATCAGGACCGGACTCGCCACCACCCACCTCTTCTCTGAATTCCTGCGCAAATGAGAAGGAAAGCGTCAATTCATCACCATTGAGGTATCCCGCCAACACCTCTTCCGTGTCATAGCGCAGCACCTCGATCTTGAGCATGTCATCCGCGTGATGGCTGCGCAGGATGTCGCAATAGCTGGACATCGTCCCATCCGTTGCCAGGACAAGCCCCTCAATCATGGTGATGATGTCACCGCCAACGATACCGGCCCGGTCGGCCGGCGAGCCCGACTCGACCGATGAGACCCAGATGCCCGAAACGCCTTCGTCGTTCACGGCGGTGCCGTTAACGCCAATTGAGGTCACGTCGTGCCCTTCCTGCAACTGCTCAATGATTGCCTGCGCCTCGTCACGGGCAATGGCATAGTACTGGTTAAAACCAGGCGAACTGGCATAGTTCAGTCCTACAACTCTGCCTTCGGTGGTCACCAGCGGCCCACCAGAACTGCCCGGATTGATCGTCGCATCATGTTCTATAACCGCGTCGACCGAAGCCCAGTCCGATTCTCCATCCGCACTCTCTTTGGAGACAATCCCCCGCGTGAGGGTAAACTCTGGATCGCCGAGCGGATAGCCGGCCGCATAGACATCCAGCCCGGCACTTATCGAACCATCATACCACTCTAGGAAAGGGTACCCATCACCCTCAATATCAATGACAGCCAGATCAGAGCATTCGGATACACCAAGAACTCTGGCATTGCGTGGGGCACTCTCACCGCCAACCCAGACCCTGAGAAGGGCTGCTCCGGTGACGACGTGGTTGTTGGTGACGGCGATGCCAGATTCGTCAATGATGAAACCCGACCCGCTGCCGGCTACATTCAACTGCAGGCCGACCTGCGGATCCACAAAGCTGCCCTCCGCCACTATCTGGATAGTAGCATTCTTGACATCCTCGAGAGAGGATACCGCCACGCTCTCAGGAAGCGGCGTCTCGGTGGGGACGAGGGTCGGGGGCGGCACTGGAGATGGCGGTGGGGGTGGGGGTGGAGGCGGCGTGGCGGTAGGGTCTGGAGGAACAGCGGTGGGAGTAGGTTCTGACTGCCCGCCAACATTACATGCCAAGCTCGCGAGCAGCAGCATGACCAGAAAAACACTGATCCAACACAGGGGCCGCCTTTCCATCTGCTCCTCCTACTCTCAGAACAAGCTGAGGACGCGACACCTATCGTCCAGCGAAAATCGGCCTCAACTCTACCGGTGCGGCCCCCTGGCTCGATAAATCCTTTCAGTCAAGCGGCCATGCCGAACTGGATTATACCAGTGCAGCATTCATAGACGAAATGTACTGGGGAGTGTGGGTCGTATTCCGATCCACACTCCCGCGATTTTCCTTTCGTGGCCATTCGGATCGGGCGGAATTCGGACAACCTGTGACCAAGAACCGTACCACCGATTGGTGAATCAGCCAAGTCTTTCGAACAAGGCCGCCGGCGCATCTTGGCGAGTGGAGACCCGGACCCGGGCAGGTCGGGTCATCACAGAGTACCTATCAAGCGATCGCTTTCCGTCTTCAATGGTGATCCACAAGTAAAGCGATCACACAACCACCAAGTTGTTTTTGTCAAGTACGGAATCAGCCTCAAATCAGCCTAATCGACAGTGAGACTCAACTCGTATTCGGCATAAGCGTCCAACCACTCACCGACAAGGATTCTGTAGGTACCGGTAGCGAGAAGCTCATACTCGGCGATCATCTCTGGTTCATCCCAGCCAGCCTCATCGAGGTCAAGCAGGAATTCCCCATCCGGGTCGATCAAGGCGAGTTGAAGGTCTGCTTCGTCCGTCAGCGGTGTCACAGAAACAGAGACAACGTCACCCGCAACCCCCTCAAAGAGCCACACGTAGTACATGCCCGCTTCCAGCGTCCCTTGCCACACCTCATCATCGGCGATATAGCCCATCTCTACCTGGTCGAGATCGCTCCCTTCCTCGCCGAAATCCACGGCCAGCGCATAGTCGCCAGCAACATCCCAGTACTCGTCCACAATCACGAGATATTCCCCGGGCATATCCAGCAGCAGGCCGGTTACTGTTTCCGCCTCTCCGCTCCAGCCCCCGTCCAGATCGTCAACCGGCCGGCTTCCATCGGGGGCGACCACGACCAGAGTAACATCTTGCTCCTCTCCTGGAGTGAGCGTGATGTCCACCACCTCTCCACCGGACGCAACGATGATCCAGGCATGTTCTTCTGCCTCACCCAAGGTCGCCTCAACCTGCTCTCCAATGGCGATCTCGTACATCTCGATCATCCCGGGCGGAACAATCGCGCCGGTCGATTCATCCCCGCCCAAGAGCTCCAGTTCGTACTCGCCAGCCACATCAAAGAACTCTTCGACCACCACGCTGTACTCACCATCAGCCGGCAACTCAAAGCTCAGAAGGATTTCAGCCTCGCCCGCAAAGGCATCATCAAGATCGACGCGCACTGTACCATCCGGATCCACCAGTTGGAGCGCAACATCCATTCCCTCCCCAAGGGGAGTCAGAATCACGGTCACGTACTCACCAGCAGTACCATCGAACGTCCACAAGTGGGAGTCGCCGGCCGCAAACTCATCAGCGACGAGATCGCCGTACACCAGGTAACCGCGCCACTCGCCCTCGGCCGGCGGCGTGATATCAAAGTCCAAACCGGCGCCTTCAAAGAGCTCAATCGACTCGATGATTGCATCCACGGTGCTTGCCTGTTCATCCCACAGGTCTGCTGGGCCGACGGCCACCACAATAGCCGCCTGTTCGCCGTTATTAAAGAGGGCAAACTGCCCATGGATCGTATCGCTACCTTCAGCCGCCAGAAACTCGATCAACTGGACGGGCACGCCGTTGATTGTGGTCTGGACAGGGGCGCCCACCAGTTCCACATCGCCGCCGGCGCCAAATTCCTCAGCCATCTCGCCCAGCATGTCTGGCGAGAATTCATCCGTTTCCATGTCGTCGGCCGGGCCAGGCATGATGAACATGGTCACCCCATCCGGCAACTCCTCGGTCTCGCCAAATGGGTCCACGTCAGCCGCGCTGGAGAGGAGGATGAGAAAGCCAACATCGGTGAAGAACCAGTCCTCGGGGTGCGACAAACGCACTCCGCCGGATGGGCTCTCGACCGCGACCATGTCACCCGGCTGGGCAGCAGTATCCACCTCTTCCGCGGGCTCTGGCTCCACCGGCTCTGGCTCCACGGTGGGCACAGGTGGGACTTCTGTCGGGGGAGGCGGCTCAGGCGTAGCAGTCGGCGGAACCGGCGTCGCCGTGGGCGGGATCGGAGTTGATGTCGGTTCTTCCTCGCCTCCAATACTACAGGCGAGACCGCCGATCAACAGAAACACCAGCAAAAAACCGATCCAGTACATTGATCTACGCATGTTGTCCTCCTAGCACAAGCCGCCAGCCCAAATCGTGCACTTCTCTCCCCAGGCACGAGGAGACCGATGAGGCAAATCTATCACAGCGGAACCAGGGACGCAATGGTACCGGGCTCCTAGTTGACGGCGGCGCCCAAGTGCTGAACTGCCGCCGGGTTGGACAGCGCCGAACTTGATCCGCCGAGAAGGTCCTCGAGTGAGGTTGTCGTGCGTTTCCGGCTCTAGTTGTCCGGCACTTGCCAATCGGTGCCCAGAACAAGCTCAATATCATACTCGCCGTCCGGATCCGTGCCTCCAAACATGCTTCCGGCCGAGACTTGGAGCAACTCGGCCAAAAAGTTGACGGTGGCCGTCTTTCCTCCATAGTCGATGATCTGAGTCGTCTCCTGGTTCTTGTCCTGGGCATCACCAAGGCCCGCGATGGTGAAACCGAGCGATTCAAGGTACTGGACGGTCTCACCTGCCAGCCCGGGCGTCCACGTGCCGTTGAGCACCAGGATGGCCGCTTCCTCTGCCCGCATTTGGGCTGCCAGGTCGATTTCTGTCTCTGTCGCTACTGGAGGCGAGAAGAAGGCGTCGCGCAACTCTCGGATCTTTTCCCGAATGGGGACCAACACCTGGGCCCCGTCCATCAGAGTTTGGCCAATGACATAATTGTGGTCAATGACAGCGAGGTGGACATTCTCACGAGGGATATCGGTGGCCAACCATGCCATCCCAAGCGCCTCCTGGTATGTCATATCAGTGGTGACATTGTGTTCAAAAGCAGTCCAAAGCTCTGGAGCCTGGGCGAATAAGCCAAAGTTCTGCTGAAGCATTCGGTCCAAGACGGCCATCATGACGGCCTGCTGGCGCCCGGCGCGATCGAAATCGGCTCCAAAGGTAGCCCTGGTGCGGGCGTACTTTAGCGCAGTATTGCCATCCAACAGGTGATTCCCGGCCGGCAAGTAGAATGGATCGTATCCGTAACACCGATCAGGATAGTCTGGGTCGTTGATGGTCTCTGGCACATCCAGTTCAATCCCGCCGATCACATCAATGGCCTGGATAAACGCATCATAGTTGACGGTGACAAAGTGCTGAACATGGATTCCCAGGTTGAGTTCAACCGTCTCTACTGCGAGCGCCGCCCCCCCGCCCGGGTAGTCGCGAATCTCCCCAGTGTAAAAGGCAGTATTGATCCGGTCATTTCCAAAGCCGGGAATCGGTACCCACAGATCGCGCGGGATGGACAGCAGGCCAGCCGTTTTGCCCAGTGGATCGACGGTCACCAGAATCATCGTATCGGAACGATGCGGCTCGTCAACAAGGCTGCACGGTTGGTCAACGCCGAGCACCAGGAAGGTGATCCGGTCCGTCGGCAGGATCCCGGTCAGAGGCGGCCCGATTTCTTCCGGGATGACGCCAGGGTTCTCCTCTCCCTCCTCGCTGGGTATGGCAGGGTTCACGCCATCCGCAACCTCCCCGGGAGAAATGGGTTCAGGTACTACTGAAAAAGGGGCAGTGGCGACAAAGTCCTCCACTACCTGAAACAGAACAACGCCGGCGAAAACTGCGACCGCCACAAAGATTGCCCCGATTATGCCCAGGGCCCACAAGGGCAATGTGAACCCCTGTTCCCGCTGCGACGACCGGGAGCCAGTGTGATAGACTTTTCTTGCTTTACTCACCATTTGTCACATTATTCCAAGCAAAACGGAGAGATCACTCTCGCGTGATTATACCGCAGTCCAGCAGCGGCACAATGGCTACATCTTGACGGTGTTGAAATAGCGACTGCGGCGACGGGCGAGAGCGATAGGAGCGGGAACAGAGTCTCGCCTGTTTTTGAACATTCTCAGATCTGATGGATGGCACCCACCACCTGCTTGCCGGAACGACCGCGAAAGGGCAACTGTGCGAATCCAGCGGCATCCAGCTCCTGGCCGTATGACTGCCCTATTGAAGGCTGGCAACAAACACCTCATTCCCGCTGGCCGCATAGATCCTCAGCAGCGGGGCTTCCTGGACATAGATATCCGCCAACTGTGCAAAGGGGTCCACCGTGTCAGCTCCCTTGGCCCGATACTGGGCCCAGAACAACCCCTGCTGCGTCGTCTGCAGGATCCGGCCAGAGCCAGGATCGGCGATGTAAAAGAAGGGATTCAATCCGATCACACTGCAATAGATGGCGGTGGGC
>DAOUVM010000191.1 GCA_030667645.1 Ardenticatenales bacterium
ATCAATGTCCTGGAGATACCGCTTGAAGGCTTTCCACTTGGCTGCCTCTTCCGCTCCTTTGCGCGTCTTGGCCGGCATTGCCTGTCCAACGATGATCACTGCAATGGCTGCGATCCCGATGGACACAAACGGGCAGATAATCGCCCCGATCGTTTGGGTAGCCATGGCATAGAGCAGAAAACCAATGCCTCCAGTCAACACCAGCAGGCCGGTTCCAAAGCCAGCATAGCGGCTCCGGATCGTGTCCGGATCGGTGCGGAAGAATTTGTGTTTCACGGTCTGCTGGTAGAGTCGCTTTTTGATGCTTGGGATGGCGGTATAGAACTTGTTCTTCAGATCGGCCAGCGCGCGCTCGGTCCGTTTGCCAAAGACCTTTTTCAGTATGGTTCGCTCAAATGGCAGCAGATCGTTCCAGGCAAGGTCGGTGCGGCGGAAGGTAAACTCGGAACCGCTCCCCAGGCCCAGCAGTCCGGGGAGGGACTCTGTTTCGATCATCTCCAGATAGCCCCGCCGGGCGAGATCAATCAGAGTGGCGATCACATCCTCCATATCTGCCCGCTCGTCCACCAGCGTGCCGGCAATGCCCGGTGGCAGGTCGGACGGGGGTTCGCTGAGATACTCTACTACCAGGCCGACCTCGGGATCCCGGCCGCGGAGATACCAGAGTAGTAGTACGGCCGGCAGTCCACCGACCAGCAGCAGAACTCCCAGCGCTCCCAACAGCAGGTTGAGCGTTTCAGCTCTGGCCTCACGCGACTGCCATTCGGATTCTTGCGCGGTGATCAGGCCGGGACCAAAAGCGATTCCCACTTCCATTTCCTGCCCGGCAGGGATCGCTTGGACGGCCACAAAGCTCACCGTATCCCCTTCCTGAGTGTGCTCGGCCGTAGCCCCATATACGACGATATCGCCGAGGTCCACGCCCGTGGGAAAGCGGACGTTCACCCGCGAACTATTGATGGCGGAGCTGTGATCGGGAGGGATGGCTTTCCAGAAGATGCTGTCCCCCTCCTGGGGGTTGATCTTGACGCCCCCTTTGACCGTGTAGACAAACGTGAATGTATGTACGGAATTGGAAGTGTAAGGAAAGTACCAGTAGACAACCAACTCGTTTCCGTCCTGTCGAACGGTGAAGGTATACTCGTTCTGGGATGCAGACTGGGCGTATTGCCGGTTTCCTTCCCACACTTGAACGTCCACGATTCCATCGGTCTTGTCTGTGGGAATGGTGCGATACCCATAGTGAAAGCTGCCGCTAGTGAATGCGATCGTCTGTTGCTCCTCAATCAAAAGATCGCCGTTTTGCTGAATCGTGATGTCAACGTCATATCGCTCCCAATGGAGTGTTTTGCTCTGTGCCTGAGCAGCGGCTGGCGCCAACAGTGCCAGGAGGAGAGGAATGAGCCACCATTTGCGGAACTGCCGCCTCTTGTTACTGTGCATTTCTTGTCTCCGGCCAGACCGTGTACCCCGTAGATTGGCCTGATTATATGCGAAATGAGGGGGATAAGCAACCGGTGATGCTGGTGGGGCAGGATTCGTGAGCAGAGAAATGTGGGATTGGCCCCACGCCCACGGTTTCCTTCTTGAAGCGGGGGAATGTCTGCACCTCTGATCCTGGCAAGTCGGGAAACGAACAGAGCTCTACCAAAGGTAGAGCTCTGCGCTTTGTCTGGCGTTACGTAAAGTAACTAGATGGCGTTGACAATAGTGCTGAATACGTTGCCGATGGCGGGACCCAGCAGTGCCAGGATAACGATAACGACAACTGCTACCAAAACAAGAATCAACGCATACTCGACCAGACCCTGTCCGTCTTCACGCGGAAGAAACAACATCGCTCACTCACCTCCTTTTCCATTAGTTTGCAGGTACCCCTCAACCAAGCATTCTGGAGGGGGTTCTGTCTTAGAGATTGCTAACATTATAACGGAACAGACCTGGAAACGCAACCGGACAAGAGTACCATTTCGATCGCCAAATCTCAGATAAGAGGGGCTGCGGCGACGGTACCTCGTCTGTTTTTCTACGCGCTCAGATGACTGCGCCATCAGGGATGATGGCATCTTTGGGAATAACGGCAATCCCGTCCCGGATAGTGTAATCCTCCCGTTGAGTGTCGTCAGCCGGGCTGTGACGGCGGATGTGCACTCCCCGCCCGATACGCGCGTTCTTGTCAATGATCGCTCGCTCGACGATAGAGTTCTCGCCGATGCCGATGTTGGGGCGCTGCCGCTCTCGGTTCTTGGCAAAGTGCTCGGCAGTCTCGTAATAATCTGCGCCCATCATGATTGCCTGGCGCAACTGGACACCGGGACGAATGATGCTCCGTAGCCCGATGACCGACTCGGTGATGATGGCCCGCTCCAGGCGGCAGCCATCAGCCAACAACACACGGACCAATTGGCAGTAGTCCACCTTTGACCCCGGCAGGTATCGAGGTCTACTGAAGATGGGATTGACCGGGTCATGGAGATTAAAGGGGGGCGTGAGATCAGCGAGGGCCAGGTTCGCCTGGAAAAACGTTCCGATGGTTCCGATATCCTCCCAATAGTCCTCAAAGGGATAGGCAAACACCCTTCCAGACTCAATGGCGGCCGGGATGATGTGCTTGCCGAAATCGGGTTCTGGGTGCGCCTGCAGGATATGCTGCAAGAATTGTTCTGTGAAGAGGTAGACCCCCATGGAGGCCAGGTAGGGCCTGTCCGAATCCGGGGTGCTGACCAGTTTCTCAAGTTCTGCCTCTGTCTTTGGTTTTTCCGCAAAGGAGACAATCCGGTCATTGCGATCGGCTTTCAGGATGCCGTATCGAGAGGCGTCGCCAGCGGAGACCGGCTGAACGGCGATGGTTACATTAGCCTGCTTGGTCCGATGCAGATCAACAAATGGCCGGTAGTCCATGCGGTACAAATGATCGCCCGAGAGTATCAGGACATCCCTGGCACGGGTAGCGTGGATCTCCATCGTCTGCTTGCGCACCGCGTCGGCCGTTCCCTGATACCAGTCCACGCTCTGGGGAGTCTGCTCGGCTGCCAAGATCTGGACAAAGCCACCGGAAAAGCGGTCGAACTTGTAGGTTTGAAAGATGTGCCGGTGCAACGAGACAGAGTTGAACTGGGTTAGGACGTAGATCTTCCGGATGTCGGAGTTGATGCAGTTGCTGATTGGAATATCCACCAGGCGGTATTTGCCGCCGATGGGAACGGCCGGTTTGGCTCGTAGTTGGGTGAGAGGATGGAGGCGCGTCCCCACGCCGCCACCCAACACCAAGGCCAGAACGCGTTTCATTGAGGCGTAGGATTTGGTCATGAGCTTGCATTTCTCCTTGAACGCGGGCTGTGAACCGCTCACTATTCTACCGGATTATATTCGCGGCCGCGAATTCCTGAACGGAGATCGTGCCGTCTTCTGGGCAGTTGATGCTGTCGAATGCCAAATGCCGGGGCTGGAAATTGGGGGGGGCGCCGATGGGATCGTCCTGAACTCTGCAGGCGTGGACGGGGTTGTGGTTCGCCCGCTTTTGGATGCCACCCTATCGGTCCACGTTGCGGGCGCCCTGGGTTTCCATCCCGGCTCTAGCCAGCGTCTCGAGTGCAGCGGCTTTGTCGCTCTGGCGGATTCGAATGCATACGCCGCAGTCGGAGCTGAGATGGCGGGGGACCGGAATCAACTTGCACGGAATCGCCGCTCTCTGCAGGATTTTTTCCGCCTGCACGGCGTGGCTGGGCGAGTAGATCAAGATCACAACGTACATGTGGCTCACCGTTCTGCCATGGCGAGCCGCCGCACGGCGGCCAGAGCCGTGTCGATTTCCTCCAGAGTGTTCAGGGCGCCGAGCGCAAAGCGCACGGCGCCTGCGGGGAATGTACCCATCGTTCTGTGGGCGGCCGGTGCGCAGTGGAGCCCCACGCGGCACATGATATCAGCCTCTTCGTCCAACCGCAGCCCGATCTCTGCGGGATCCTGTTCATTGATGTTAAAGGAGACGGTGGCTGTCTGCCGGTGAGCGTCGAGCGTACCATAGACGGTGACACCTGGGATCGCCTGGAGTTCATCAAGCAACCGCTGCGCCAGGGCAACCTGGTGGGCGCGAATGGCATCCACCCCGCGCTGCAGGATCCAGCGCACGCCAGCCGCGAGTCCTGCCAATCCTACGGCGTTAGGTGTGCCGCTCTCGAAAATGTCGGGCAGAAAACTTGGTTGTTCCTCTTGAGCAGAACGACTGCCAGTTCCTCCACGCTTGAGCGGCTCGATTCTGCTGATGTCCAACCGCTCGCCGATGACCAGTCCCCCGGTGCCCGTGGGCCCATAGAGCGACTTGTGGCCTGTAAAACCCAGGATGTCGATGTGATCTGCAACCATGTCAATGGGATACGCTCCGCCGGTCTGCGCCGCGTCCGCCAGGAGCAGCAGGTCATGACGGCGGGCAATCCGACCTATCTCGGCCACCGGGAGGAGGGTTCCTGTTACGTTCGAGGCGTGATTCAGCGCGATCAAGACCGTGTGGGATAGAATGGCCGCCTCGATGGCGGCCGGCTCCAGGTGGCCTTCCGGCGAGCAGTGGACGACGGTCAACTCGATGCCCTGCTGTTCCAGCGCTCTGAGAGGCCGCATCATAGAGTTGTGCTCCATGCTGCCGGTAATGACATGATCGCCGGTCCTCAAGATGCCCCGCAAAGCCAGGTTCAGCCCCTCGGTCACGTTCGCGCCAAAGACAACTCGTAGGGGGTCGGGAGCATTGAATAACTGTGCCACCCCCTCGCGGGCGGCGTAGACGATGCGCCCCGCCTCTACCGAGAGGCGATGGCCAGAACGGCCCGGATTGGCGCCGATCTCGTTGAGAAAGCGAGCCATGGCCTGCACCACTCCCGGCGGTTTCGGCCAGGAAGTGGCGGCATTGTCAAAGTAGATCATATCTCCTCCGTTTTGGGAGGTGCAACCAGCGGCGAACGCGCCTTTTTCAAACCTGTTCCCGTTATCGTCTGACACGCGCCAACCTAAAGACGACTTTCATGGGAGAACAGCCCCAGATGTCTGGTCACCCGCAGTTTGTCACTGGCCGAGAGGAAGTATCTCCTTGGCGCAGCGCCCGGTGGGCCAGCTGAAACTTTGCCCGGAAATACCTTGTACATGGCTCACGAGGCGGGTTCAGTCACGGTTTCTGACGGATGGAGGCCGATTCGTGCACGCCTGGCCGAGACAGCAGACTCAAAGTGATGTAGGAAATCGCCTGTTCCCTCACGACTCCCGGTTGAGCGAGAGCAGTCTACCATACGCTTGGAAGGAGCGCAAACCGGCCGGTGGGAGGGATTTCGCAGCGGGTGGAAGTCTGATCGCGGGAGCTGTGGGCAGCGGCCAGAGAGGGGCGGCAGATGTGGGGTAGGCGCCTGCAACCTGGTGGGTTGCATGAATTGGGTCTGGAAAAAGTACTGCTCTTCTCGCAGTGAATGACCGCAGGGCTCGCAGCGGATCGCCCACGTGAGCGCGAAGTGGCAGTTTGGATAACCTCAGACGGGACTCGTCCGCGCAGATTGACTGAACTGGCTTGAGGAGAACAGAACCAGGCCGAAAACAGG
>DAOUVM010000218.1 GCA_030667645.1 Ardenticatenales bacterium
AAGTGTTGACGTGTCCACAATCAGAGGCCAACCCTGGTGGGAGGATTCAGTCCAGGAGCCATCGGCGCCGCTCTCGAAATCACCGTTTTGAATCCCGGTCCCAGGCCCAGGATCGGGCGCAGGAGCATGGCTGCGAACAGCCAGCGGCAGGTAAATAGACCGTAGGGGTGCGCTCGTGCCGCAGGTATAGATTCGCACATCGTCGATGAACCAGCCATAGTCGTACGTCATGGAATCGGTGCCAATTCGGAACCGGAAACTCACACTCTGCCCCTGCAACGAACTCAAATTGACCCGGCTGGAGATATAGCCCCGGCTGTCGCCGACAAAGGCCTCCTCTCCACCCAGGGGATTGGAATACCCGGAACTCAGGGTACCATTGTAGCCATTGTAGTCAAAGAGGGAACCGGCATCGCTCCAGGTCTGGCCGCCATCCGTACTGTACTCTACAATTCCGCCATCGTACAATCTAGACAGATCGGAACTGGATTCGAATCCGAATGAATGGTCAAAGCGAAGATAGGCGTCCGCCGGCAGGGTTACACCGTTCTTCATCGCCAGGAAGGTATCAGAAGTCGACGAACCTCCCCATCCCCAGATATTGCCCACCCCGCTGGTAGTGTACTCTTCCGCAAGGCCGATCGTAGAAGAAGTCTGGGGTACAAACCAATTGGACGTGCCGGTGATGGCGTCGGCCGCCCAATTGGAACCGCCGGATTCAATGTCATCAAAAAAGGTGTTGATCGGCGTGCCGATCGTGCAGAGAGGCGCTTCGCTGGCCGAACACTGGGTCGGCTGCTGGTTCATCTCGGTGGCGTCAACCGCATTTTTCACCTGCTGGCAATCTGACGAGCTGTACCCCAGGTTCGCGCAGGCCTGGATCAAAGCATCGTAAAGGTCCGCATAGTCGGCGCCGGAAAAGAGCAGGTTGGTCTGCACCTCGTACCACAGATCAGCCACTTTGGAGATTCCCAGGCCGGTGATGGTATAACCGTTGAACGTGTCACCATCGGTCATCAGGTAGGCGGCCTTGGATCCAACGCCACAGTTGTAATGCACACCGCCGTTGTCGCCGGCGCCGGTGGTCAAGTCGGACTGGGCGCAATAGTAATAATTGGAAGTCATGCGGTCCGGCAGACTGTGGCTCGTGGGGTCCTCCATGTTGCGAATGGCGCCAGCGCTCGCCAGATCTTCCCCGATATCCCAGCGCACGTCGCCCGCGTCGTTGCCATCGGACCCCTCCAGGTCCACAAACTCGCCCCAAATGTCAGAAAAGGCTTCGTTGATGGCCCCAGATTGGTAAAAATAGAAAAGCTTGGACTCGTGACTGGTGACGCCATGAGTATACTCGTGCGCCACCACGTCATCGGCCATGGGATAAGTGTCTGCGTCACCATATACCATCTGCTGTCCGTTCCAAAAGGCGTTCTGGTAATTGGTATTGTAGTGAACTGTGGACACGAGTGTCATACCGGCGTCGTCGATGCTGTCCCGGCCGTGCTCGCTTGCATAGTAGTCATAAGTGGCGCCGACAAAGCGGTGCGCCGCTTTCTCGTGGGGGTCGCCACCGCTGCAGGCGGGGTTGGACTCGTTGCACACCAGCGTGCCCGGCAAGACGGTGCCGTTCCCAGCATCGTAGGTTTCGCGGTCGCGAGCCGTCTCCACCTGGTTAAAGGCCAGCGCCACCATCCCCATCTGCGCATCTATCAGGACCAGCTCCCTGATGGGGGCTAGTTCCACGGCAGTCACCTCGCTGCGCCAGACCAACCGATCGAGGTCCAGTCCGGGGCCGCCCAGTAGCACCGGGTTATAAATCCACAGTTCGGGCCAACTGGCGGTCAAATCGCTGACGCTCAAGCCATGGTCCTTGGCGACCCTGGCCAGAGCCGTTTGGCGGGCCGTCTGGGCACTGATGGCCGGCGCGACGACCAGATCGAGATCCGGCAAGGCCTCGCCGTTGGCCGAAACGACGTTCTTGCCGGCGTCCATCTGCACAATGAGTTCCCCGCCCAGCACCGGGATGCCCCAATAGACCTGCTGAAACCGTACAAAGGAGCGGCCGCGGCCGCGGGATTCGACCCGCATCACCTCCAGCTCTTGAGACGGGTCCCGGAGGCCAAATAGCGGGCCGTACACGCCCAGGAACCGGCGGGCGGCCTCTTCTGGTGAGGCAGCGGCCGGCAGCCTTTCCGGTTGGGCAATGGTGTGTTCCAAATCGGTCCCGATGAAGCGCACCTTTCCTGTCGCGCCGTGGAAAGAGATGCGTGCTTGATTCCCAGTCTCAGATTGCAGCCGGCCGATCAGGCTGTCCGCATCCATCCTGGGTGTCCCTGCGGCCGCCCCCACCGAGGCAATGAAGGCAGTTGCCAGGAGCGTCAAGACAATTAGAGTCCGTGTGATATTGGCGGTTGACATACTATGGAACACTCCCTGTATGTGATTCGGGCCCGCACCAGCCTGGCGGCCGGTCCGGAGCAAGCTCGCGTCGCCACTCTTCACTTGCCGCGCATTGTATACCACAGAATCCGACTCTGCAAGCCGGTCGCAGGATTGCCGCCATCGCCTGCCTCTCCCTTACCGGCTCTGTGCGGGCGCAGCTCCTCGGCCGGTCGATCGCTCTGACGAGCCAACAGGGGCGCCCGAAACGCCGGCGCGACCTGGGATCGGGCCGGATTGGCAATCCGAGTCACGATGGCGGCTCGCAGGGCAAAAGGAGGGCTCGGCGATCGCGGGCCGGCGCCGAGCAGCGCAGAGCCCCCCTCCACCTGCACGACAGGATTGAGAAACACCCTCCTCACGAGCCATCTTGCTGGTATAATTCGGGTTGCGCGATTAGGGACAGTCGGGGCAAAGGCTTGCCACTCCCGGTTGTCCCGTTGTCGTTCAGGGCAAGTCTATTGACCATAATAGGTGCACATGTCCCTGCCGAACTCATTCCCTGATAGCAGCGACGCCCGGCCCACTCTGGCGTGGCGGCTGCGCGTGTCCCAGGTGCTCGATCGCCACGAGGTGCCCGATTCAGCCATCATCATGTTCACGGCGTTGGTGGTAGGGATCGGCGCAGGTCTGGGTGCGGTTGCCTTTCGTCGACTCATCGACGGGGTGCAGTCACTGGCCTTTGACGGGCTGGGGCCGCTCCTGTCCGGCATCTCGCCCTTTCACCTGCTGATCATTCCGGGGCTCGGCGGCCTGATCGTGGGTCCTCTCATCTACCGCTTTGCCCGCGAAGCCAAAGGCCACGGCGTGCCCGAGGTGATGGAAGCTGTCGCCCTGCACGGCGGCCGAATCCGGCCGCGCGTTGCCCTCATCAAATCCTTGGCGTCAGCCATCTGCATAGGTACCGGCGGCTCGGTGGGACGTGAAGGCCCCATCGCGCAGATCGGTTCGGCCCTGGGCTCGACCCTGGGTCAGGTCCTCAAGCTATCCGACCAACGGGTGCGCAACCTGGTCGCCTGCGGGGCGGCCGGCGGCATTGCTGCCACCTTCAATGCTCCGATTGCCGCCTCGATCTTTGCCCTCGAGGTCATCCTAGGCCAATTCCGTGTCCTCTACTTTGGCGCCGTGGTCATTTCGGCCGTCACGGCCGACGTCGTGACCCATATCTTTGAAGGCGACCTGCGCGCGTTTATGGTGCCCGATTACACGCTGGTCAGTCCGTCAGAATTGGCGCTCTACACCTTGCTCGGCACTCTGGCGGGATTGACTGCGGTGGGTTTTACGCGTCTCCTCTACCTTTCAGAGGACGTGTGGGACAAGATTCGGTTCCCTGAATACCTCAAACCGGCCGTGGGCGGCCTGTTGTTGGGGGTTGTTGGGATTGTCTCTCTCAAGATCGATGGCTTTCCGCGCGTCTTTGGCGTCGGGTACGACAGCATCGGCGACGCTCTGTTCGGCCGATTGGCCCTCCAGGCGGTGCTTGTGTTGCTCTTGCTCAAGCTGCTGGCCACGGTTGTCACGCTCGGTTCCGGCGGGTCCGGTGGCGTCTTTGCGCCCTCGCTGTTCATGGGCGCCATGTTGGGCAACGCGTTTGGCCAGGCGGCGAACCAGCTTTTTCCACACACAACGGCGCCGGCCGGCGCATACGCACTGGTGGGAATGTCGGCCTTTTTCACCGGCGCGGCTCACGCACCCATTACGAGCATCCTCATCCTGTTCGAGATGACAGGCAACTATGGCATTATCCTTCCTCTGATGCTGGCCACGGTCATGAGCACTTTTGTTTCCCGGCTGATCAGCCAAGAGTCCATCTATACCCTCAAGCTAAGCCGGCGGGGCATCCGCCTGCAAGAGGGACGGGACGTCGATGTGATGCATACGGTGACCGTTGGCGAGGCCATGACCACCAAGGTAGACGTGGTGGCTGCAGACATGCCGCTGCAGCAACTGGCCGACGAGTTCGCTCGCACCCACCATCACGGTTTCCCGGTCCTGGATAGTTCCGGCGACCTGGTTGGCGTTGTGACAATTCAGGATCTGGAGCGAGCGCTAGAGGCAGGTGGCGCCGCGGAGCTCACCGTCGCTGATTTTGCCAGCACCGACGAGCTGTTGGTCGCCTACCCCCAGGAATCGATGGCAGCGGCGTTGCGCCGGCTTGGGATCGGTGATATCGGCCGCTTGCCGGTGGTTGAAAAGGAGGGATCGCGCCGGCTGGTTGGAGCGGTGCGACGGTCCGACATCATCCGGGCGTATAACCGTGCTATTGTCAAGCGGGGGCGCCACCAACACCGCATTGACGGGCTTCAGTTGGGCCAGCGGGACGGCATGACCCTGGTGGAGATCGACATCCCCGTGGGCTCGCCGGCCTGCGGCCTGCGCGTCAGTCAAGTTATCCTGCCGGAGGAATGCCTGATTGTATCACTGCGGCGGGGGCGGAAACATCAGGTGGTTCACGGCGCCACACTCTTAAAAGCCGGAGACGTGGTCACCGTCTTTGCCGGCTGCGACTGCATGCCCCTGGTTCGCCAGCGCCTGACCGGCGTACCTTCACCCGCCGATGACACCATGCGCGGTGGCGTAATGTGAAAAAGGGCGGACCCTCGCTCCGGCAAGCTCTTCGACACACGGTCACCGCAATCGCAATCCCGTGGCTGGCAATTGGCTGCACTACTGCTGCGGTCACGCCGGCCGCAGGTG
>DAOUVM010000247.1 GCA_030667645.1 Ardenticatenales bacterium
GAGCATCGCCGCCTATCATTGGAAGAGCGCCGCGCCTTTTGGGAGCGGATGTTTGCCCGCTGCATAAAGTGCTACGGATGCCGCAACATCTGCCCGGTCTGTTACTGCCCTGCCTGTGCACTGGAAGATGAGATCTGGGTGGAACGAGGAGTCATGGCCCCCCCGTTCCCCAGCTTTCATCTGGTTCGCGCCATGCACATGGTCGGTCGCTGCATAGGATGCAAGCAGTGCGAGTTGGTTTGCCCGGCCAACATCCCGCTGCCTGTCCTGTACTCACTCATGCGCCAGGATGCGGCCGAGTTGTGGGACTATTTCCCGGGCAAGAGCGTGGAAGACAAACCGCCCTTGCTGCTGACCCTGTGATCTGGCAGAGGTCGGCTCATTGCTCGCAGCAGACAAGGAGATGAGAGCTAACTGCTGACTGCTCTCCAAGGAGTTCGCTAATGGACTATCATAGCGTGCAAACGACCTGTCCCTACTGCGGCGTCGGCTGCAATCTGGGACTGGAGGTGATGGATGGCCGGATTACGGGTGTGCTGCCTGCCAAAGGGCACCCGGTCGGCCAGGGCAAGCTCTGTATCAAAGGCTGGAATGCCCACAGCTTTGTACAACATCCCGACCGGCTGACCGAGCCGCTGATCAAACGGATGGGACGGTTTCAAAAGGCATCGTGGGACGAGGCGTTGACCAGGGTCGCTACGCGCCTGGGCAGCATCCGCACCAAACACGGACCCGATTCCATCGGCGTGCTGAGTTCTGCCAAATGCACCAACGAAGAGAACTATCTCCTGCAAAAGCTCGCGCGCGTGGTCATCGGCACCAACAACGTCGACCACTGCGCTCGTCTCTGACACAGCCCTACGGTGGCCGGTCTGGTCGCCGCGTTTGGCAGTGGAGCGATGACCAACTCTACTCCAGAGATTGAGGATTGCGATTGTATTCTGATCACCGGTTCAAACACCAGTGAAGCCCATCCGCTGATCGCCAGCCGTGTCTTTGTAGCCAAAGAGAAAGGGGCCAGCCTCATTGTGGTGGACCCGCGGGATATCCAGATGGCACGGAGGGCGGATGTCCACCTGCGCCAGCGGCCGGGCACTGATGTCGCCTGGATCAATGGGATGATGCACGTGATCATAGCCGAGGGGTTGGCGGACCGCGAGTTCATCGCCGAGAGAACCGAGCACTATGATGAGCTCGAGGCGCTGGTGACGCAATACACACCGGAGCGGGTGGAGGAGATCAGCGGCATCCCGGCCGACGACCTGCGCCGCGCGGCCCGCATCTATGCCAAGGCTGGCACCGGCAGTATCCTGTACGCCATGGGGATTACCCAGCACACGACCGGCCGGGACAATGTTCTTTCCTGCGCCAACCTGGCGATGTTGACTGGAAATGTGGGCCGGCCGTCCACCGGAGTCAATCCACTGCGCGGGCAGAACAATGTGCAAGGGGCGTGCGATATGGGAGCGCTGCCCAACGTCTATCCTGGCTACCAACAGGTCGCCAGCGATGCGGTCCGGAAAAAGTTCGAGTCCGCCTGGCAGGTTTCCCTCCCGTCCCAAGTAGGCTTGACAGTGACCGATATGATAGAGTTGGCGTTCAGTGGAGAACTCAAGGCGATGTACGTCATGGGGGAGAACCCGATGGTCGCCGATCCGGACATTAACCACGCTCGCAAGGCTCTCACAAAACTGGACTTTATGGTGGTTCAGGACATTTTCCTATCCGAGACGGCCGAGATGGCCGATGTGGTCCTGCCGGCCGCCAGTTATGCGGAAAAAGATGGCACCTTTACCGCCACTGACCGGCGCGTCCAACGGGTACGGAAAGCGATCGATCCACCGGGGGAGGTGCGCCAGGATTGGCAGATTATCTGCCAGGTGGCGGGCCATTTGGGGGCCGCCGGTTTCGACTTTGAATCGCCGGAGCAGATCCTGGAAGAGATCGCCCGCTTGACGCCCATATATGGCGGTGTCAGCTTTGACCGTCTGGCCCGAGGCGAGGTGCTCCATTGGCCGATCACCGGCGCCCAGGATCCTGGCACGCCGTATCTGCACCGGGACAAGTTCAGTCGCGGGCTGGGCCGGTTCCACGCCATTGAGTTCAAAGAAGCGGCCGAGTTGCCCGATTCAGAGTACCCTCTCATCCTGACGACCGGCCGGCTGATGTTCCACTTTCACACCGGTACCATGACCCGGCGCTCGGAAAAGTTAGAGCAGGAGGTTCCGGCCGCATTCGTAGAGGTGCACCCGGCCGATGCCGTGTCCGCTGGTCTGAACGGCGCCGAGCGGGTGCGGGTGTTGAGCCGCCGGGGCGAGATCGAGGCCGGCGTGCGTCTGACCGACAAGATAAGGCCGGGCGTCGTCTTTATCCCCTTTCACTTTGCCGAAGCGGCCGCCAATGTGCTTACCAACAGCGCATTTGACCCCATCGCCAAGATACCAGAGTACAAGGTCTGCGCGGTCAGGATCGAGGCGCTCTAGCTTTGGGTGAGGCGTGAGGCGTCGCCTACTATGAGGGAGAGCTTTACAATATCCCTAGACACGGGAGAGGGAACCCCCCAGTGCCGCTGGTGATCATTGGCCTGGATGCCGACTGAGTGATGAGGATCACGATCAACGAACGGCCGGTCGAGGTCAAGCCCGATGAAACCCTTTACCAGGTTGCCGCGCGAGTCAAACCCGACGCTGACCTCATAATCTGGAATGGCTTTCCCGCCGCCGCGGACCAGCCGCTCTCCGAGGGGGATGAGGTGGTGCTGATCCGGCGCGGCGAACAGCCGGCCCCGCACGAGCTAGAGGCGCTGATGGCGGCTCGTCACACACCCGGTGTGCACGCCCGCCTGAAACAGGCCTGCGTGGCCATTGCCGGCTGTGGCGGGTTGGGGTCCAATGTTGCCTTTTCGCTGGCCCGGGTGGGCATCGGCCGGCTGATTCTGGCCGACTATGACGTCGTGGTGCCCAGCAACCTCAACCGGCAGCAGTACTTTCTGGAGCAGATCGGGCAATACAAAGTTGATGCGCTCCGGGCCACGCTGGAGCGGGTCAATCCCTTTGTGCGGGTAGAATCCCATCGGGTGGAACTGACCCCAGAAAACATTCCCGTTCTCTTGAGCGGGGCTGACGTCATCGTTGAGGCCTTTGACCGGGCGGAGATGAAGGTGCTGATCATCGAGACGGTGCTTACCCGGCTGCCCGGCCGGCCGCTGATCGTGGGCTCTGGCATGGCGGGCTATGGCCGGAGCAATGCCATCCAAACTCGACGCGAGGGGGACCTCTATATCTGTGGCGACGAGGTATCGGAAGCCCGGCCCGGTCGGGGCTTGATGGCTCCCCGCGTGGCGATAGCGGCCAACCACCAGGCCAACCAGGTATTGGAGATCCTGCTGGGCGAGGAGCAGCCATGATTGCGGTCAACGGCCGGGACACCGAATGGAGAGAGGGGTTGACCATCCGCATCATCATGCAGGAGAATAAATACACCTCGCCCCGGATTGTGATCAAGGTGAATGGGCATGTTGTCCGCCAAGAACAGTGGGAGAGCTACGCTGTTCAGGATGGGGATGATGTTCTGGTGCTCCACCTCATCGCTGGGGGATAACCGGCTGTTCCTCACGGGCTTTACATAAAGCCAATTTGGTGGTTTTGTGACCGTTCTAGCCGTGAATCACCATCAAGGACGCAAAGTTATTCCATGAGAAGTACATGCGTCGGTTGTGACGTTTATCACTATCGGAATGGCCGATTGCCTGCTATCTTTCCGCTAGGTGATGGTTCACAAATAACTTGCGCTCTTGTGACCCTTTCACACTGTACTTGATTTACGACTCTATACAGAAAGGGATTCCGGTTCGGCGCCGGACTATTGCTTCTGGGCAAATGGAGGTGCAGATGGCCGAGTTTGGTGTTGACTCTTTACTCCCGCCGCAGATGGCGCGCCGTGTGGAGGGGGTGGGCGTAGCCAAAGCGGAATTGGATGCCCTATCGATGTTCGTACTGGCCCTGTTGGCAGGTGCGTTCATTGCCCTGGGCGCGATTTTTGCCACCGTTGCCACATCAGGTTCCGGTGATATGGCCTTTGGTGTAAAGAAGGTGTTGGGGGGTTTTGTCTTTTCCCTGGGCCTGGTCCTGGTGGTCATTGGGGGTGCAGAACTGTTCACCGGCAACAACCTCATCGTCATGGCCTGGGCCGGCGGCAAGGTCTCCACCGCTCAATTGCTGCGCAACTGGGTGGTCGTCTTTGCGGGCAATTTTGTCGGTTCGATTGGCACTGCCGTGATCATGTTCTTTACCGGCTACTATCAGTTTGGCGATGGCGCGGTGGGTCTGACCGCAATGAGTATTGCCAATAGCAAAGTGCACCTTGGTTTTGTGCAGGCCGTTGCGCTGGGGGTCATGTGCAATGTGCTTGTCTGCCTGGCGGTCTGGCTGACGTTCAGCGCACGCACCACGGTGGACAAGATAGCTGCCATTGTGCTACCCATCACCGCCTTTGTGGCGGCCGGCTTTGAGCACTGTGTAGCCAACATGTACTTTATCCCGTTCGCGCTTCTCATCAAAGAGTTCGACCCCACCTTTGCTGACCGCACCGGACTCGCGCTGGATGGGCTGACGTGGGAGAGGTTCTTTACCCGGAACCTGCTGCCGGTGACGGTAGGCAACATTGTCGGCGGCGCAGTTCTGGTCGCCGCGGTCTA
>DAOUVM010000236.1 GCA_030667645.1 Ardenticatenales bacterium
CACGCTTGCCGGCCGCAGAAACCAGGATGAGATGATAGACGAGTTGCGCCAGATCATTGCCGAACTGCGCACGCCATTTCACCAACTGCTCACGAAAGTCTTGTTGGAGCCGGGGTTCTTGCGCCGCTACGCCGACGCGCCTGCGGCCAAGATGATGCATCATGCCTATGTGGGGGGATTGCTGGAGCACTCGCTGGCGATGGTTCCCTTTTGCCGGCTGGCGGCCGAACGGTACCCGACGATCGATCGGGACATGCTGATTTCCGGCGCCCTCTTGCATGATGTGGGCAAAGTCGGTGCCTATGATCTTGGGGCAGACATTGCCATAACTGATGAGGAGAAACTCGTTGGTCACATCACACGCGGGGTGGTCCTGGTGGAAAAGGCCATCGACGGCGTGACCGGCTGCACCTCCGAACTGCGGCTGCAGTTGATCCATCTACTCGTCAGTCATCACGGCACCCTGGAGTGGGGCTCGCCGATCCAGCCACGCACACTGGAGGCAGTGTTGCTGCACCAGATAGACCATCTTGAAAGCCGGGTGCAAGGGTTCATTGATCACGTTTTGGATGAGCCCGGAGACTCTCAGTGGACGTCGCGTAGCCCGATGTTTGGCTATGATTTGAAGCGGAGCTAGCAGCGCATCAGGATTGGAGCCAGATCGCCGGTGCTGTCCAGCACGAGGTGGGCGCCGGCGCGAACCAACTCGGCTCGTTGGCCAAAGCCGCACAGAACGGCCGCGCTCCACGCCCCGGCGCGGCGCGCCGCTCGGACGTCGACCGGTGTGTCACCCACCATCAGGCAGCGGTGGATCGGAACCTCCAGTATGGTGGCTGCGAGGCATAGCGGCGCGGGGTGTGGTTTGATTCGGCGCGTGTCTTGTCGGCCAATGAAGCACTGAAGGTGACCGGCCATCTCTGGGTGGGAACTCTGAAAGGCGGCAATATGGCGCCGGCCACGGCTGGTGACGAGTCCCAGCTTGTAGCGGCCGGATAGTGGTTCGAGCATGGCGGGAACTCGGGCAATCGGGCGGAAACTGGAAGGATGCTTGAGGCCGCCCCAGGCCCGCAATTTGTCGCCGGCGGCTGTGAGCGGGGCGTCAAGCCCCAGGGTATCGACCAGGCCCAGAATGCCATTGCCGGGCGTTTCCGCCTGCATCATTGCCCACCGGGCAAAGGGGGTCGGGTCATGATCGGGGAACAGCCAGCGCACCGTTCTCAGGCGGGTCGCAAGGCGCTCCACGGCCTGATCATCGGTGTCCACCAGTGTGCCATCCAGGTCGAACAGGACTGCATCGATCGCCTCGGGTTTGATCACGCGTACAGCCAGGCCAACAAGAGGGCAGCGACGGCCGGGACGGTCACGTTGTCCAATCCCCAGGGAGATACGGCTTCCGCCAGGGTGGCCCCGGCGGCGGCGAGCAGCGCCACACCGAGGGGGTTGTCCGCTCCGAACAACGCCAACGCCGCCCAGGTGGACAGGGCGCTCAGAACAAACATGGTCAGGCTGCCTTCCAGGCTGCGGGTAGAACCCGCGACTGTGTAGAGGCGGCGACCGAATCGCCGCCCCACGACTGCTGCCAGTGCATCCCCCCAGGTCAGAGGCATCAGACTCGCCACCAGCAGCTCTGGCCGGTCCCAGAACAACCAGATAACAGCTATGAAGGAGAGAGGAAAGTAGATCGTGCCCAGATTAGATCGGTCGGAGCTGGTCATTGCCTGGACCAGGCCATACTTCCAATCCAGGAAATTGATGACAACGAACGCCGCCGGCGGGATAATGGCCCACTCCCATCGATCAAATACAAGCACAGCCAATACACTGTACATGCCCACGCTGATGTGAATGAACTTGCGGGTGAAATCCGGACTCAGGTTGCGCCACCGGCGCATTCCCTCGCTTAGACCGAGCATCAGGAAAACGTAGCCAAATGAGAGCAGTAGAGCCGACCAAGGTGACATGGCAATATCCTATCAAACGCTGAGGTTGTTATAGAGCGACTCGAGGGTGAGATCGGGTACGACCGTTTGGTGGCAGCCGATTGTCAGGCTGGCGGCCGAGCACCCGAGTCGCATGGCTTCCGAAACGGGAATGTTGTTGAGGAGTGCAAAGACGATCGCGGCGGTGAGGGCATCACCGGCGCCGGTCAGATCAGATATCTCGGTTCTCACGGCCGGCACGTGGCCGCTCTCCGTCGATGTGGCGTAGCAGAGGCCCTGTTCCGCCATGGTAATAACGGCGATCTGAACCCCTTGTGCGACCAGGCTCTTGGAGGCCATTAGGGCAGCATCCCGGTTCCCCTCGGCGATGGTGCAGTTGCAGAGTACTTGCGCCTCGCGGACGTTGGGGGCGATGAGCAGCAGGTCTGCCAGGTAGGGGTGCAGACGAGGGGCCAGCGCCACGGATGCGGGGTCGGCGCAGATCGGAACGCGGTATTGTTTTGCCAGCCGGAAGACCGTCTGTAGCGCCGGGGGAGGGAGACTGGTATCAAGCACAACCATCGCTGCGTCGCGGAAGAGCCGGCGTTTCCGGTAGACATAGTGTGGCTCGATGGCGGTTGCGACGCGGGTATCATCCAGCGCAAAAGCCAAGATGCCATTTTCATCCAGTAGAGCCATGTACGCTCCCGTACTGATGCCTGGCACAACTAGGACATGACTCGTGTCAATGCCGGCCTCGGTCGCTTGCGCAAGGACGCGACTGCCGGGACGATCATCGCCAATGGCCGCAATCAAGGTGCAGGGCACGCCCAGACGACTCAGGTTCTCGGCAATGTTGCGTGCTACTCCCCCGACGCTAGAGTGAATGGTGCCCGGGGTGGACGTTCCCCGCTGCAGCGGGTGGAGCGGACGCCCCTTCATGTCCAGGCAGACTGACCCTATGACCAGCACCTGCGGGTCGCTCATTAGATCATCCTCGGCAGATACGAGCTCGACAATGCGCTCCTGACCGCGGCCGCCACGGCCGTGTCATTTATCGGGCGGACGCTCACCCTTGAACCACTATCGGCCGGACTGGATCGTGCATGCTTCCAGCGCTCCCCGACGGAGGTTGTGCTGCATCCGTCCACCCGGCCGGTAGTATCAGAATCACCCAAGTGTATCCGAGCTATCCCGGTTTGGCTGCGCTTCCAAACCGTCACGGTCTTTTGATCTGCGCCGGCCGGCTGCTTCTATATCTCGCTCGACGGCGTGGCGCAGTTCTGCTAGCCGCTGGACCGAAACTGGGCCCTGAGGTTCCTCCTGCTCTGCCGGGACGAGTTGGCCATGGAGTTGCTCCAGTCTGTCGAGCAGGCGAAGCGCGAGTTGCGGGCCGGGGAGAGGACCGCGATCTGCCTCGAAAGCGGCAACCAGCGCTTCAATGATCTCATGTTGGGCCTCGCTCCGGGCATGGCCAGGTGATCGATCGGCCGGCGCCTGCCAGTTCAGCAGCGTGGTCGCCGCCGGTTGCGACCGGGCTGCCTCCCAGGAGGCGACGAATTGCTTTGTGGCGCCAGTCGGAAGTTCGAAAGGGCCCAGCCACAGTTCGGTGACCTCAGCGCCGTGGTGGTGTGCTTGTTGGCGCAGCACCTGCCGAATCTCATCCTGGATAGTCAAACGAGGGTCTGCCAGTTCATCCAGGGGCTCAAACAGTTCATGCAGCCGGTATCTTGCCAGCACCGTGTGGAGGGCGCCGCCGGCAAGGGCGATGATCCTCTCTTCCCAAGGGATGGGGCCAGCTTCATCAACGGTCGTGTTCACCGTCAATCGCCTGATCGCGCTGGTGTCATAGGGGTAGGGACACTCGGGAGATGGTGATTCCGATCCCGGCTGGATGCGACAGTGGACGGTGACCTCAACTGCCACCGGAATGCCGTCCCCGGTTAGGGCAGTGAACTCTTTCTTGCGGACGATTTGCCGGAGGTCGATCAGTTTGAATACCTTTTCAAACCGGCCGAGGCGGGCCACTCCCGCGTCCACCAAGCGGACCAGCCGCCCACCATGCTCCATCTGGACAGCATACTCTGGGGGAACTGTTATGGTACCTGGGCCACCGGCCCAGGCAATGGAGCGATGTTGGGGACGATTGTCGGCCGGGGTCAGCTTGCCATTCCGAATCAGAGCGGACCGGCCGGCCGCTTTCCCCTCTGGCACAGCGGACAAAGCATCAGCCGCTGTGGCCGGGAGATCGCGATATTGGGGGTCTGGCGCAAAGAGCGCTTCTCTCAGATAACCGAGAGCATGGCCAAAGGTATCAAAACGGTACAACCGTCTGATAAACTCCCCTCCATAGAGGAGCGGAATGATCGCCGCCAGGTTCGCAATCAAGACGTAGCGGAGGAGTGTCCAGTCAATGATCGTGCCGATGACTACTAGGACCGTGCCGCCTGTCGTCCCGGGGAAGAACGGCGCAAACATCGAGAGGGGCCATTGTGCGGGGTCCGGGATCGGTTTGCCGTTGATCAGCCAGGCGACCAGGAATGTGATGATGTTATAGTCCACAATCACGCCCCACTTGATGAGCGTGCTGTACCTCTCGGTCCTCAGTCTGAGCGGGGGGACCGGTCTCTGCTCTTCCGGCGTAATGCTATTCATGGCGAATCTGCGACCGCGAGTCGCCCTCTAAGGGTTTGCACAGACTCGAGCGTCTCTTGGGAAAGCAGGCGACGAATGTGAGGGTCGGCCGACATTGACTCGATCGCATCGAGCAACTGGCCGGCGATCAGATCTGACGGCTCGATATCAGCCGGTTCTCGAACGGACGAGAGGCTCCCGATCAACCCTTGCACAAGTGCCCGGCGTGGCGCAGCGGGCGCAGATTGGGCCGATCGCTCGGCCTCGGCGGCCTCCACAGCGCGTGAGCTCCCCGCGTGCTCGGCCCA
>DAOUVM010000256.1 GCA_030667645.1 Ardenticatenales bacterium
AGAGGCCGCGATTGTCATCCTGATCGCGTCCGTGCTGCTGTACAGCATTCGCTCCAGTATCCGCAATCGGGTGGCGCGCGCATCCAGCTTGTTGCTGGGCTTTACGGTGATTGTCTATCTGGGCGATCTCCTTCTCACTCAGACAGATAGTGCTGTCGATATGGAGCGTTGGCTGCGGATGGAGTGGGTCGGGATCGCATTGGTCCCGAGCGCCTATCTGCACCTCTCCGACGCTTTGCTGGATTTAAACGCCAACAGGTCGCCCTGGCGGCGCCTCACGGTGTTGGTAGCATATGGCGTGGGCGGGTTGGCCCTGGCGCTATCCACACTAACTGACCTGATTGTACAAGGAGAGGTGGTAGACCTTGCTGCGCCGCAACTGAGCGCAGGCCCACTGTTTCCGGTCGTTGGCATCCTGTTTGGCGGCTGTGTAGTCCTGGGGGCAACATACCAGATCCGAGCGCGCCGGCGGATCCGCACCGCCACCATGAAACGGAGAATCACGTACCTCATGGCCTCGGCTGGCGGGCCGGTGATCAGCGTATTTCCCTATTTGCTCATTACGGGTCAGAGCACAATCGTTCCGTCCTTCCTCTTTTGGGCAATCCAGATATTGGGGAACAGTATCGTCGCTGTGACGATCTTTTTCATGACCCACAGCACGGCCTATTTTGGCGTCGACGAACCTGATCGAGTGGTTCGGCTGAGGCTGATCAAGTTCCTGGCGCGGGGCCCGTTGGTTGCTATTGGCGTCCTCGTGTCGATGGTCGTGGTTGAGCGAGCAGGCCGTTTCCTGGGAGTTCCGTCCGAGATAGCGATCCCCTTTGTGGTCGTCGGGGGTATTGTCATCTTTCAGTGGATCATCTTGCTCATCAAACCTGCGCTGGAGCGGTGGTTCTATTTCGACGAACGAGATCAGGTCGTACGCCTGCAAGAGCTGCGTGACCGGGTAGTAACCACCCGCGATCTCCACCAGTTTCTGGAGAACGTGTTGGCTAGCGTGTGCGAGCTGCTGCGGGTCGAGAGCGCGTTTGTAGCGTCCTTTGCGGCCGATGGGCAGCCCCATGTAGAACTCATCGTGGGGGAGCCATACCCTTTGAGCGGCGACCTGAGAGTGGACAACTGGCAGGCGCTCCAGCTTGACCCGGAATCCAGCCTACCCGCACTGGGCGAGCGATTTGTCTGGAATGGGTATTGGATCTTCTCGCTTTACGATCAGCCGCACGAAACCGTGCTGGGCATACTGGGAGTTCACGCGCCGCCCGGCAACGCAAGCGTGACGCCGGAGCAGGAGGAGAGGCTCAGCCACTTTGCCCAGCAGGCGGCTGCCATTCTTGAGGACCGGCTGTTACAGCAGTCCGTATTTGAAGCGATGGAAGGGCTACTGCAGCAGGTGAGACCATCACAGCAGCAGGCAACGGCGCATGCCAGCGCGCAACCGCTGGCGGGAACCGATGAAGATCTGGTAGCGAGCGATCGCTTTGCCAAAATCGTGCGTGACGCGCTGAGTCACTACTGGGGCGGGCCCAAACTCACACAGAGTCCGTTACTCGAGCTGCAAGTGGTGAAACAAGAGATGCAGGAGCACCGGGGCAACACAATCAACGCAATGCGCGCGGTGCTGTTGGAGGCAATCGAAAGCCTGCGGCCGGAAGGCAACCGGAGTATGACGACGAAGGAATGGATTCTGTACAATATCCTGGAACTCAAATTCCTCAAGAGATACCAGGTGCGCGACGTTGCTCGCCGGCTGGCGATGAGCGAATCCGATCTTTACCGCAAGCAACGCATTGCCATCCGAGCGGTCGGGCGTGCCATTGCGACAAGGGAGCAGGAAGCCACGGAGGACAGTGAGAGACCTCGGCCTCTCGATACCGGGCTCGATGAGTAAGAACAAGCGCAGCACTAGCAAACGGAAACCAGCAGCACGGAGGCGTGCTGCGACCGACCGCACCCTTGATGAATTGCTGGTGCAGGTAACCGCTCCCCTACAGCAAGAGATCGCGGGCTTGATCCTGGCCGCCCTTGGGGCGGCGAGCCTGGTAGCCTTGACCGGCATTGCCGGCGGGGACATTGGCCGCTCGTGGACCCGGGCAGTGCAACAACTCTTGGGCTGGGGAAGCTGGGTAGTGTCCCTCACGGTGGTTCTTGTCGGAGTACACATGGCGTTGCGCTCGATCGGCCGGCCGTGGCGGATCACGGTGGGACAAGTCATTGGATTTGAGATCGTGTTTGCCGCCTCGCTTGCCATCACTCACCTGGCCAGCGCAACAGAAGAGCAGGCCGCACTGTCGCTCGCAGCCGCCGGCAAGGGTGGCGGATACATCGGCTGGGCGCTCTCCATGCCCATCGTGGAAGGACTCGGAAGGATGGTGGCATGGATGGCGCTGGCCACAGCATGGCTCGTGGGCGCCGGCCTGATGCTCCGGGTCTCCCACACCGATGTCCAGGAGTGGGCTACTGACCTATCTGGGAAGCTGCAGAGCTGGGCAGATGGAATCCGGAGAGAAGAGGAAACCAGCAGCTCCAAGCCACCTGGCAAGATCTCCAGCGGCGGCCGGAGACCAAAGCGAGCCCGTCCCAAGCCGGTGCGCAAGCCACCGATATCGCCCGCAGCCAGACCCAGCACAGCCCCCCACAAGCTGGTAATTGCCCGCCCCCCCAGCGGCACGACGCGGCGCCCCCCGTCCAGACCATCACATCTGCCGCCGCTTGATCTGCTGGAGCCCGGTGTCGCCGTTGAGCAAGACGAGGCCGAGATCGCACAAAAGGCAGAGGTGATTGAGAAAACACTGATGGATTTCGGCTTGCCGGTACGGGTAGTTGAAGTGCGGCGGGGCCCGGTGGTAACTCAGTTTGGTGTGGCGCCGCAGTACATCGAAAAGCCCGGGGCTCACGGGCAGGTCCGCGAGCAAAAGGTGCGGGTGAGCCAGATCACTGCGCTGGCCAATGATCTGGCGTTGGCGCTGGCCGCCTCGCGAATCCGCCTCGAGGCCCCGGTTCCGGGTCGCCCGATCGTGGGAATCGAGGTCCCCAACGAGACCATCTCGGCGGTCCATTTGCGGCAGGTGATGGACTCGCAGCAGTTCCACAAGCTCAAAGCACCACTGGGGATTGCGCTCGGCCTGGACGTTTCGGGCGCTCCAGTGGTGGCCGATCTGAAAAAGATGCCCCACATCCTTATCGGCGGCACCACGGGATCTGGGAAATCGGTCTGCATCAGTGCGATCACGACCTGCCTGGTATGCAACAACACACCGGACGAGTTGCGGCTGGTGATGATTGACCCCAAGATGGTCGAATTGGTTCGCTTCAACGGGCTGCCACATCTGCTGGGAACGGTAGAGGTGGAGATGGATCGAATCCTCGGGGTGCTCAAATGGATGACGCGGGAGATGGATGAGCGGTACAAGATCCTTGCCGATGTCGGAGCCCGCACACTCACCGACTATAACAAGCTGGCCGGCCGGCGCAAAAACCACAGCAAGTTACCCCATATCGTCTTGTTGGTCGACGAGTTGGCCGATCTCATGTTGATGGCCCCGGAGATAGTGGAGCAGACCCTGGTCCGGTTGGCGCAGATGGCGCGTGCAGTCGGTATCCACCTGGTCGTCGCCACGCAACGGCCGAGCACCGATGTGGTAACGGGGCTCATCAAGGCGAACTTTCCGGCCAGGATCGCCTTTGCAGTTGCCACGTCGATCGACTCTCGGGTCATCCTGGACAGCACCGGCGCGGAGAGCCTCCTGGGCAAGGGAGACATGCTGTTTCAAGCCCCGGATGCCGCCAAGCCGGTCCGATTACAGGGCTGCTATGCCTCTGATCCCGAGTTGGACCGGGTCACTGGATTCTGGCGCGACCAAGCGGGGGAGAAAGAGAGCGGGGAGTCCGTTGCCCCCTGGGAAGAGATGATAGTCCGCCAAGCAGAGGTGCGAGACCAGGACGATCTGCTGGAAAGGGCGATTGACCTTGCCAAGGAAGGCACGACCATCTCCACATCACTCATCCAGCGACGTTTGCGCATCGGCTATCCGCGAGCGGCGCGGTTGATGGATACGCTGGAGGAGATGGGTGTGGTAGGCGAGGAGCAATCTGGAGGGCGGACGCGCACCGTGCTGATCCAGCAGGACAGCGACGCGCAGGATGACGATCCAGAGCGCGGGGATTGACAGTGCTTTCCAGGAACGGTATAATCCTTTTGCACATATGCCCCGGAATCCGGGGCGTCTTTTTGTCCGCACACGGTGGCTCTTGGCCAATCGCATGGAGATCGGCATCACGAAAGCGCCGAGAGAGGGAGAATGGTCATGATGGATGATAATGGAGTGGACTCGGCCGCGCCGGTCGATGCCCCATCAAGTATCCATGATTTGCGTCCAAAGATGCGACTAGACGGCTGCGTTACCAAGATTGATCTCTATGGGGCATTTGTGGACATTGGGATAGGTCGAGACGCGCTGATCCATATCAGCAAACTAAAGCGCGGCCAAGTCAATCGGGTGAGCGAAATCCTGTCTGAAGGTGACCAGATCTCCGCATATGTGGACAAGGTG
>DAOUVM010000154.1 GCA_030667645.1 Ardenticatenales bacterium
CTATCAACAGTTTGACTACTTCCTCTGCAAAGTAGGGGTTGCCGCCGGTTCGCTCAACCAACAGGTCGATGAGCCAGGCGGGCGGTCGGGCTATCTTTTGCAAGAGTTCGCGCACCAACTCGTTGGCCGACTCGGCCGGCAGCGCGTTCAGTTCGAGCATCTGGTGGTTGGGCGAGGCGCCCCATGGGGTCTTGCGCGCCCACAGTTCCGGGCGCGCCGCTCCCACAACCGTCATTTGCCAAGAGTGTCCGCCTGCAAATAGGCGGGAGAGAAGGCCAATCGACTGCTCATCCCCCCACTGCAGGTCTTCCAACAGGATTACTGCCGGATCGGTGGCAGTCAGCCGGCCGAAATAGCGCTCCAGGAGGCTCTCGGCCTCCCTCCGGATGTGATCGCTGTCCTGTTTGCCATTGGCGTTCGGCCGGAACCGACCAGAGTCAAGACCGATCAGCCGGCCCACATAGGCGGCCGCTCTCTCCCCCTGGCCTGCGCCCAACACCTTGCTCAGCCCGTCGATCAGCTTGGCGCGCGCCGCGGTCAGAGGATCTCTGTCGCCAATCTGAAAGTGAGATGCCAACAGTCCACGGAGCAGGTGGTATGGGCTCTCGGCGGTTTGGGGCCAGGCCCGCGCCATGAGGAAGCGTGGCTTGTGGGGTAGCGTATGGGACCACTGCTGAAAGTCGGCGAGCAGTCGGCTCTTGCCAATTCCCGCGGGGCCGCATATCGTCACCCACCGCAGACCGGCTCCGGCTCCCGCCTGCTGGAAAGAGTCCTGCAGCATCGCCAACTCGGTGTCGCGGCCGACGGTCCGGGTAGTGATTCCCGCCAGGCCGCGGGTTGTCATCTGGAATGCGCGTGTCCGAGGGCGTAGAACCAGGTAGCTTGGCACCGGCTCGGTTTTGCCCTTGACGCTCAACGGCGGCCGCGTTTGCACATCGAATAGCCCTTGCACCCGGCTGTTGGTGGACTGGGAAAGGAGTATCCCATCCGTAGGGGCGGCTTGTTCCAGCGCTGACGCCAGGTTGACTGCATCGCCAATGATGCTGAGTTCGCCGGTGGAGGCGATATGGCTGACGGACGTGAGCCCGGTGTTCACTCCAATCCGAATGGCGAGAGCAATGCCCTGCTCCTCGCGGAGGGCGGCTACTTTTGTTTGCATCTGCCAGGCAGCCCGGACCGCCTGCTCCGGGTCGTTTTCACCGGGTTGCGCCAACCCCCACACTGCCATTACGCGGTCGCCGATGTGCTTGTCGATCTGCCCGTTGTGGCTGACTATGGTCTGGTCGAGCTCGCGCCACAGTCGACCCATGACCTCCTGCATATCCTCCGCGTCCAGATCCCGGGACAGGGCCGAAAAGCCAGAGATGTATGAAAAGAGGATCGTGAGTAGGCTCCGTTTCTCCCCCGCTTCCACACCGATCTTGGCATGCAGAGCTGCCAGTGAGGTCTCTACGACCTCATTGCCCAGCGAGGCCCGTTGGGCTTCCAGCGCAGCAATGGCTTGCTCGATTCTGTCCTGTTCTGTCATCTCTGGGCCCGGGACTCGACAACAAACCTCTGCGACGGTCGAGGGGGCAGGTTCTGGTGGTGGGAGATGTGGTTCAGTGGGTCGACCGTGCCAATATCATATTCCAAGTCCGCATTCTTGGCAAGTGGGGATGCCGGCCTTTGGACACAATCGGTTCCTCGGACCACGTAGAGGTATTGGGGGGTGTGTGCAGGGCGCATCGCGCCCTGCACACATCCCCCTGCCCACCGTTTTTGGCGGCCAGTAGGCGGAGAATGGCGATTGTCCGAACTCCTGTCTGAACATCAGGGGGTGGTCTCCACTGAGTTTCGAACACGAATTCGTTCGGATGACAGTGCTGTCTTTGGCAGGCCGGACTAGATGGCGGAGTGATCCTCACTGACCCCCAACTTGATTTCTGGACGCCGCGACCATAGAGTGGCGGGTTGATGTGTTGACACCCTCGGTTTGTGCGCCTGCCCGCCGGCTGATACAATTCGCCCATGCGCTTGAAATGCTGGCCCTTGAAGCTGCCCCGATTGGATCACTTTGGTCTGATAGCCTCCCATTACGAGCGCGTCATCACCCAGGTGAATCTGGCCCACCTTCTTGAGCTGCTGTGTCTGGAACCATCCCATCGGTTGCTTGACGTTGGCGGTGGAACCGGTCGCGTTTCGAGCGGCATGACCGGTCTCGTGAACCAGGTTGTCCTCACGGATCCATCTCTGGGCATGATCCGCCAGGCGATGGAAAAAGATGGCCTCCAGCCGGCGAGCGCCCACGCCGAACGACTTTCGTTCCCGGCCGGCAGCTTTGATCGAATCCTTATGGTAGACGCCTTTCATCACGTCTGCGATCAGCAGCAGACGGCCGCTGAGCTGCTGCGCGTGCTGGCGCCTGGCGGTCGTCTCGTAGTGGAAGAACCCAATATCGAGTCCATGACCGTCAAGCTGATTGCGCTGGCGGAAAAACTGGCGTTGATGCGTAGCCACTTTCTCCCTCCGTCCGGCATCGCGCAGATATTCCGGTCCTTGGGAGCGCAGGTCTCGATCCACACCGTACCAGAGGACAGGGTGAATGCCTGGTTGGTGGTGGAAAAAGGGTGAGAAGGCGGTTGGCGGTCAGCCTATTGTCAATCAGAGATCTCCAAACAAGAGTATAATCACCTATGGACTGGGGATTTGAATAGGGAGAGTCCGGGATGACAGGATTGTGGGAAAAGATCAGTCAAAGGCTTCATGCGATTGTTGACCAGGCGTTGAGCGCTCACTCGTTGGCGCTGTACGACCGGTACGCGAGGGACGTGGAAACATACCGGCTTCGGATCGAGGATTCCGCTGCGCTCATGTACTCTGGGATCGAGGCCAACAAGCGGAGGCTGGTCCGGCACGAGGATGAAGCGTCTCTCTTGTCTGGCCGGATCGACGATTTGGCTCTGGCTGGCGACCAGGAGATGGCGCGGATCCTGCAGATGGAGCTGGATGTCAAGCGGGATCTGGCCGTCACCACCCGGGCGCAGATCGCCAATGGCCAAGCCGACTATCAGCAGTTGTTGACCGGCCGGCAGCAGACCATAGAGCGGCTGGAACTGATCCGAGGGGAGCGGCCGGCTGTGGAGAGTCTGCTGGCGGTCATCCGGGCGGGGGAACTGATAGAGAGTGTTGAACTCACCTTGGCCGGCTTGGTCCAACTTGGAAAAGAGTCAGCTATCGGCGAGCTTGCCAGCGGCATTCAAGGCCGTCTGGACATGGCCGAGGCACGCTGGCAGATGGCGGCCATGGATCTCGGCGTTGACGCCGCATTGGCGGCAGCCGAAGAGGCCCGGGTAGGGGGTCAGTTGGCGGAACGGATGCGGCGCCTGGGGCTGGATGAGAGCGAATAGCCGGCGGTCCTGATTGACGCGGTTCGCGCAACGGCAGGGATCGGTTATCCGGACAGAGCCTTGTGTATCTGGTTGGCGATTCCCTCCACAGAGCGGGAATAGGTCGAATCCGGGCTGATCTGGAACAGAACTCGCCCCACATTCAAGCTACGGATCGCTTGTTCGCCCACATCCGGCAGAACCGCTTTCAAAGGGGTTCTCAAGTGCTGTTCAACCTGGTCCGGCGAACTCCCGCCGTGCATGCCGGCCCGGTTCAAGATGCACCAGAAACTGAACCCAGACCCGGTTATGCCTCCCCTGGCTCGAGCGGCCCGTCGGATGGAGACCCGATCGGGCAAGAGCACGAGGAGACTGATTCCCTGCTCGATCACCTGTTTGGGAAATTCCCATGGCGGGTAGGCGCCCATGTCCGCCAGAACATACCGCGCCCTGCCGATGCCGAGCGAGGTGATCAGATCGAAACTCTCCTGGTTCATCCGGCTGGCGGACCCGGACTCGGCTGCTCCCGTCAAGATCTCCACTCCCGGCGTCCATTCCTTCAGCGCTGAGGCGAATCCGTCCTCGTCGAGCTCGTCGCTCTGGACGAGCAGCGCATCCAGAACGCCGGTCAAACGCAGATTCAGGTATGAAGCCACGTCGCCCATCGGCCGCTGCCAGTCGAGCAGGATAACACTCTCCTGGGATACCTTGTGGAGCGCCAACGCCAGGTTCAGCGTCAGTGTTGTAGTGCCCACCCCGCCCTTGCCACCGAAAATGGTGATCAATTCGCCCAGTGGAGCGGCTTGGGACCTCAAGCGGGCAGCGATTCGGGCCAGCAACTCGCCCATTTGGACCGGCTTGGTGACATAGTCGTCCCCGCCGCTCTTCAGGCCCTTGATCACCTGTTCCACCTCTGCTTCGGCCGATAGGAAGATGATGGGTATTTTGCGGCCTTCCGGCAGCCGGCGAATGCGTTGGGTGGTCTCAAAGCCGTTCATTCCCGGCATCATGACGTCCATCAGCACCAGGTCAGGACCGATGGCCGAGACCTGCATGAGGCCTTCGCTGCCTCTTTTGGCCGTCTCGACATGATACCCGGAATGGCGCAGCATCATCCCGATAGCGCTGCGCACCTTTGGGTCGTCATCCACCAAGAGAATGGTCTGTAGTTTTTGCCGGGCCATCGCTCTTTCCTTCTAGGAACCCAGACTCGCACCGATGCCAAGGGGGGAGGCATTCTACCCTTGGCGCTTGTTCAGAAACAACTTTTTCTCTTGTGACCGCTCTACCCTGCATCACCATTCAAAACGGGAAGCGATCCTAAAGTGCTGATATGTTTGAGATCCGGAAACCACAAACCCGGCGGCCGAGAAAGGGGGATGGGTAGCGGATGTGGCGACTGTCTCTCTCCTGCGCGTCCCAGCTTGGATCCGAATCTCAGTCATCTGTACTGCGACCGATCCAGTATGTCCTCTTCGCCCTTCTCCCGCAAGTCTGGCGGTCGAGACTGTCGAGAAACAGTCAAAAGGCGGTTCCACGTCGAAAAGAGCGCAACCGGTAGGCGGACACCCTACATCAGGTCGCGGCTTGGATCGCCCGGCCGGCTCCGTGCGACTTGATGGCCGGGTTTGCGTATTGAGTGTCAGATACATTTGCTATTGTGGAGGCAGAGATGTCACAAGAGAACGAGTCAATGGAACCGCCTTTGGACCCCGATTTTGTCGACGAGTTTGTCCAGCCGGAACCGCCAGCAGCCGGTCCGACGGAGAGAACAAGAATCCCTCAAGCGCCGGCGCGGCGCCGGCCGTCCCTCTTCTGGCCGCTAGCACTGATCGGAACAGGTGTCGTGCTGCTACTGTATCAATTCGATCTGTTGCAGATCAACCCGTGGACCCTGCTGTGGCGCTATTGGCCGGTGATACTGATTCTCGTTGGGATTGACATACTGTTCGGCCGGCGTTCGGCTCTCGGATCCATTTTCAGCGCCTTGTTCATGTTCGCCGGTCTCGCGGCGCTGGTCACCTTGCTGTTTTTCGCTCGGGATGGGGACTTTCGAACAATCTGGCTGGATCGGTCGGAACTCAAGAGGGAGACAATAGAGTACCCTCTGGGCAGTGTGCGAGAGGCTCAGGTAGTGCTGGATCTGGGTAGTTGGCAGACACATGTGACCGCTCTCGACGATTCATCGAACCTGATCGAAGGTGAGATCGAGAGTAACGGCCAACTGCGTTTCGAAGCGGCCGCGCAGGGCAGTCGAGCGACGGTTGAACTGGGCGAGCGCAGTTCGAGCAGTGGGAGCTGGTTGTGGTTCGAGGGACGGGATCCGCGGTGGGACATCGCGCTGAGCCCGGATGTCCTACTCGACCTGGAATTGGATTGCGGCTCTGGGTCAGGCAGATTCTTTCTGGAAGAGCTGCAACTGCGCGACCTGCAAGTGGACGGTGGTTCGGGGAGTGTCCACCTGGTGCTGCCGGCCGAGCGAAACATGGAAATCGAGCTGGACGCAGGTTCTGGAGTTCTGGAATTGGTCCTGCCACAGCGGGGCAGCGCAGATGTGACGATCGACGGCGGTTCGGGCAGCTTGAGGATCGAACTACCGAGAGGGATGGAGGCCAGGGTTGAACTCGAGTCTGGAAGCGGCAGCTTTCATCCGAACGGTGATCTCCAGATGGTAGATGGGGAACAGGGTGGGGATGGGGTCTGGGAGACCGAAGGGTATGATCGAGCGGAGAACCGGATGGAGATACGGGTTCACCAGGGCTCTGGTAGCGTAACCTTTGACAGGAGTGATGGGGCTGAGTGAGGTAGGGTTTCCCATTCATCCTGCAGTGGGAGGCGCAGAGTCGTCAGAGTGAGTCCCACGGACTCGCTGTTAGCGAGAGGGGGCGGATCATCCGAGGAGGTGCGGCGTGCTGCCCCCGTGCGTCGCACCTCGGCGCGCACCGAGGATTGGCTGCGTGCGACCGCAGTGAGCAGAAGAAAAAGTGGGGCGCCGCTCACAGGATTGTGCA
>DAOUVM010000288.1 GCA_030667645.1 Ardenticatenales bacterium
CAACCAGGCGCTGAGTCCGGCTGGCCACGTCTCCGCACACCACACAGATCGCTTGGAGTTTGGTTACGGCTTCCGCCTGGGCCATCAGGCGGGGCATCGCGCCGAATGGATCGCCGCGGAAATCCATGTCCAAGCCGGCCGCGATCACGCGTTTGCCGCCATCGGCCAGTGCTTGGCACACGTCGGCTATTTTCGAATCAAAGAATTGGGCTTCGTCGATGCCGACAACCGAGGTGTCCACTCTTACCAACTCGAGAATCTGTCTTGCCTCGGCCACAGGCTGGGCCTGGACGTGCAAACCATTGTGGGATGTGATTCTTTCGGGCCCCCAGCGATCATCAAGTTGGGGCTTGAACACCTGGATTTCTTGCCGGGCTATCTCAGCTCGGCGCAGCAGGCGGATCAACTCCTCTGTCTTGCCACTGAACATGCTGCCGCAGATGAGTTCGAGCCTTCCCTTGGTGTGCTCTGTCATGGATTGGCACTCGAGGAACAACTAGAGGCAGATGCCGATTCCGCATCTGCCTCTGGCAAGCTTTGCTGATGGATGCCTGACAGGATCAGGCCGCGCGTCATTCGATATAGCCGTCGGCCCGCAACCGCTTTTTGACATCAATGAGGGACTTTTGGCCGAATCCTTGAATGCGAAGGAGAGAGTCGTCGCCCTGCTCCAGGCGCGCCATCAGGTGGCTAACGTTGGAAACGCCGTCGTTCTGCAGGATCTTGACTGTGCGGCTGGGGAGTTCCAACTCGGAGACAGAAACCGCGCCAGAATCTATCGCCCGCTGATCGGCCTCTGCCTGAGAGCGAATTACCTCCCGCTTTTCGAGTCGTTGATAGAAGCGGTCCACCTGCCCTTCGGTGTCAACAATGCGTTGTTCGCCGGTAAAGAAGGGGTGACATGCGCTGCACACGTCGGCGCGGATGGATGCCACCGTGGCACCCACTGTCCACTTGTTGCCGCAACTGCAGGTAACCTGAGCCTCAGGGTAATATTTGGGGTGGATGCCTTCCCTCATGTCCTAGCGCTCCGCGTACACGTTGATGTATTTGCGCCCGCCCTGCTTGGATTCGAACTTGACGAAACCCTCGATGGTGGCAAAGATGGTATAGTCCCGACCCATCCCCACGTTGCTTCCGGGATGGAATTGGGTTCCCTTTTGGCGCACAATGATATTGCCGGGGATCACGTACTCGCCGCCGTATTTCTTTACGCCGCGGCGTTTGGCTTTGCTGTCACGGCCATTGCGGGTGGAACCGCCTCCCTTTTTGTGTGCCATGGTTAGATATCTCCCTCGGAATCCTCACGGCTCTCGTCCGAGCCGGTAATGATCTCGTCAATCCGCAGCCGGGTGTAGAACTGCCGGTGTCCCTGGCGGACCCGGTAGCGGTTGCCGGGCTTGTACTTGAGGATCTTGATCTTTTTTCCCCTGATTTGATCCACTACGGTTGCCCGGACCGAGGCGCCAGCAACGACAGGGGCGCCAATCAGCTTGGTCTCCTCATCGGCCACCAGCAAGACTGTGTCCAGACTGATCGTCTCTCCCTTTGCGTAGGAGAGTTTCTCCGTTTGGATCGTCTTCCCTACCTCGGTGCGGTATTGGCGACCACCGCTTTCAATTATCGCGTACACACTTGCCTCCGCAGCCGCTTCCCTTGCAGGGATTCGTAGCAAATTAATGCCCCAACTGATGGTTGGGGCCTCTAGTTTGCGATTATAACATGGGGCGATGTATTGTCAACCAGGTTTTGCTCGAACACTCGATCAGGAGTCGGCCGGCCGGCTAAATTCACGCGGCCGGTTCCGGCTTTTTTCCAAAGACCATCGCCAGCAACACGCCCAACAGGTAGAGGCCGAACAGCGGCAACCAGACAATGCTCATGTTGAGGGGGTCCGGTGTAGGTGTGATCACGGCCGCAATGACGGCGGTAACAACAAAGGCGACCCGCCAGCCCCGCCGTAGTGTCTCGCTGGTGACAATGCCAAAGCGCGCTAGCAACAAAATAAGGAGAGGCATCTCGAAAGCTACCCCGAGTCCGATTAGGATATTGAGCACGAACTTGAGGTACGCGCTGATGGTCCACTGGGCAGTGACGGCGTCGCCGCCAAAAGTGGCAAAGTACCCGAGTGCCACTGGCAGTAGTACTAGGTAGGCGAATACCACTCCACCGGCAAACAGGATCAGCACGGCTGGGAAGGCCAGCCATCGAAAGAGCCGCACCGTCTTTTTCTCCGAGTCGCTCTCAAAGGCTGGCCCGATGAAGAGCAGAATCTCGTACAGGGCCACCGGCAGCGTGGTCAGGATTCCGGCCGTTACCACCACGTTAAAGTAGGCCATGAACATCTCTGGCGGCCGAATGAAAATCAAGTCAATGTCGCCCGCGGGCACCCGGAGAATCTGCAAAAGATCGGGCGAAAATACGCTCGCGATGATCACCGAGATGAGGAATACTACGCCGGTCACCACCAGACGACGGCGTAGCTCCTCAAGATGTTCGGCCGCTGCGTAGAGCAGGTTAATGATGGAATGGAGCGGGCTGCGGTTCACCTTCCACATGCGGCGGGCGGTTTCCATGTCGAGTGCCGGCAGTCCGCGCTGGGCGTTGGATAGGTTGGTCATGGCTAGCCAGATCGATTCGGCGCCGGCCGGTAGCTTGGAGGGTCCAATGACTATGATAGCCAGAAAGAGGATCAAAATGGTGCTGGCAGAACCCATCAGTCTTCCTTCTCCGGACTCGTCGCTTTGGGCGTCTCGGTCGATGTGGGTGCGTTCGCCTCCCGCATCGCCTCGGTGATCTCTTGCTGGGCGTCGCTGATCGCTTCTGTCATCTGCATGATTGGCTTTGTCAGGCTGGGTCTTTTTGAGACATCCTTCCGGAACTGGTTGATTTCTCTCACTACATCGGTGGCTGGACTGGTCAGGCTGTCCGTGTCCAACGTAGTTTTCACTGCCTTTCTGACTTGGCTCACCTGCTCATTCACCTCGGCGCTGATTCCTGATACTTTGCGATATGCCTGGCCCAGCCACCTGCCCATCTCGGAAATCCTGTCGGGTCCAAAGATGAGTATCAGGAGGAGCAGGATGAGCACAAGCTCCAGTGTGCCGATGCCGAGTACGGTCATGGTTCTCCCGGGTTCCACTCCAATTCAATCAGTTGACGGCGAGACACGGAAAGAGGCGTTTGGGCTTTCGCCCCGAACTCGATCGCTCATGTCGCGTCTTGCGTCCAATAATTATAACATCTCCAGACAGTGGCACCAAGCTGAGGTTCGGGCCCGCATTCGGTCATGGTGAGGCGGGAGCGATCCCCACTTGCCATCGGATGGGGCGGGCGGCCTGTTGGGCTCAAGGGCCGCACGGTCACTTCCTTTGACGTTCTCGGGGTGCGACCGTGGGTGCTTGAGCTACTTGCTATGATTGCTCAAGATCGGGGACTTGCCAACTAGGGTGGATACCTTTAGAATTGCTCCATCATGCATGGCGAACGGAGCGGCTGCCGCACCCTTTTTCCTTGGACCTTCTTGGTTATCATTGTCGTAGAGTTGGGTCTAATAGCGGCCGCTCTCTCGGCAAGGCCCATTATGCGCTCCATTCCGGGGCGCTACCGCTCCTTGCTGCCAGACACCATCCAGCGTCTGGCCGACCGGCCGCACTCGGATACGCTTCCGACACCAGAGATCGTCCTCACCTTTGCGCTTCCCAGTTTTCCGGTGACCCCGCCCACAGCCACCCTCACGCGGATGCCACCCACTCGCACCCCGCTGGTCAACCCTCCCACGCGAGATGGGCAATCAGAGTCAAGCGCGACGCCACGTCCCAC
>DAOUVM010000128.1 GCA_030667645.1 Ardenticatenales bacterium
GCAAGCTCAAACTGGCTATCCTCGAGTATGGGCATTACGTCGGATATCACCCTGGAAGGATCTCCAAGAGCGAGATGAATGTCAGCCATTCCTAGCGCAATCTTGGAGTTTAGTCCTGGATGGAGATTCATGTTGTGTGTCAGAATCTCCATCGACTGTTGGTAATAGCCGAGACCTTCGGCGAGAGCGAATCTGGCGGCCGATTTCTCAGCAGCCCGTACCAAGTAGTGGAGTGACTTTTCCCGCAGGCCGCTGCGGCCAAAGTGATGCGCCAGCAATTCCACATGCTCTTCCTCCAGCTCAGGGTAGAGAGCCTCGATGGCCTCGCCTGCCCGCTGGTGGAGAACCTGTCTCTTGGATGCCAGGAGCGTGGCGTAGATCATCTCCCGCGTAAGCGTGTGTTTGAACCGGTATGGAAGCGAGTCGTCCGGGTTTCCCGCCAACAACCAGCCGCGTTCGATGAGCTCGGCCAATCGGCCAGACAGGGCGGATCCGGGGACAATGTGGCTTAAAACGGTGCGATCAAAGGATTCTCCAAGCACCGCGGCCGCCTGCAGGAGGTGCAGGGTCTCGCTATCGAGGATGTCCAGCCGTCCCAGTAACAGATCCCTGAGCGTAGCAGGGACATTGTGCTCCAGGGAGCGTTCGAGTTCGCCGAGTTGCCAACTACCGTTTGCTCTCCAAAGCCAGCTACGTTCAATTAAGAATCGGAGGGCTTCCTCAAGAGAAAGCGGATGACCGGATAGGGGCTCAAGCAGGTGCCAGAGGCTCGCCGGCAGGATGCTCGCGTCCAACAGGTCCTGGATCAGGGCATAGCTTTCGTTGGATGTCAGGCTTGACAGGCCGATCCGCAGATAGTGGTCCTGGCATATCCGCTCGGCCTTGGCAACGAGGGCGCGATGCGGCCCGGGCGTCTCGGCCCGGGCGACGAGCAAGATGGAGACCGGCGCCTGAAGAGTGAGTGGCAGAAGATAGTCGAGCAAGTCGAGCGAACTCAGGTCTAACCAATGGATATCCTCCACCACGATGAGAAGTGGATGCCTGCTAGTCTGATCCAGCAAGAGCTCGCGTACACAGCCGAGGAATTCTTGTCGCAAATTGGCGGGCGAAAGGTTACGCAGTAGATAGTCGTCTGCGTCATCTGGAGGTTGCAGGGAGAGGAGACTTTTTACGCGTCGCCCTGCTGGTGTATCCGGGAGATCGCTGCGCCCCAACATGTCAATCAATGGCCAGTAGCTAATGTTAGAGCGGAAGGGCTCGCATTTGCCCCACAGGCAAACCAGATCGGGGTCTGCGCGGGGCACCACGTCTTGAAGCAAACGTGTCTTGCCCATGCCCGCTTCAGCCTCCAGGTAGCAGACCTGACCGCGCGGCTCGGTGCGAATCCGATCAACCCAACCAGAGAGAGCGGCCAACTCTGCGTCACGCCCGATCAGGTGTAGGCTCGATCCGGGCAATGGCTGCAGAAGCTTGGTCTCTGACCTGGCGCGGCCGAGGCAGAAAGCAGGGCCGGAGAGTGAGAGGTCCTCGTGGGTTTCAAAAGGGTCTAGCTCGTAAGCGGTTTGCGCATAGTCAACAACCTCGCCGCTGAGCAGAATCCGATTGGCAGGGGCTAGCGTCGCGGCGGCTTCTGCTTGTCTTCCAATCTGCGATATGCTGGCGAAAATCGATGCTTCCCGGGGAACTTGAAGCGGCTGCTGCGAGCATCCGGCGACGACGCCGACGGACAGTGGTATCTGGAAGCCGTACTGCCGCTTGCTCGCCCGATTCAAACGTGCGCCGGCATCGACAGCGGTGCGGGCGCTCTTGATGGAGGTCAAGGCAAGCTTTGGGGCAATGTCTTCGCCTGGATCGCTCAACAAATAGGTCAAACCGGAAGCGCCCGTGGCGACAACTGCGCCGTAGGATCTGCCGACCTCCTTGAGCGCACACATCATCCGATTAAAGGCGGCGGCGATTTTCTCTTGTTGTTCCCAACCTTCTTCAGAGGGATCGGGTGAACGCAGTCTCAGGTTGACGATCACTACCTGCTGGCGCCCCGCGTCGGTTCTGGCGATGCTTGGCGCGAGAGCTGACGTGATTCGGTTGTACAGAGCTTCGGCATGAGGGATGTCAGCCCGCGCGTCCAGCTTGCGGAAGAGGGTCAGTGCTGCGAGAACACTGCGTTCGAGTTCGGCATCAAGGGCAACACTCTCGTCCTGTTGATGCCAGGCCAACCTGATCTCAGCATCGTTGATCTTGCTGCGTGCTTCCTCGTGGGTGTTACCTGCCTGCCGGTAGAGTTCGTGGGCCTGTTGGCTTGCCTGCAGAGCATCAGACCACTCCTGCTTTGCTGCGTGGATCCCGGATTCGACCCGCAGGATCTCGGCGCGAACCTCTGGTGATCCACTGGCCCGGCCGAGTTCCGCGGCCTGATCGAGTAAGGCCTCCGCTTCTGGTATCTCATCAGCCGCGAGCCGCGCCTCGGCCAGGTACGCCAATGCCAGAGCAGAGTGGTCGTCGTTCTTGGCCAGCTTGGCGGATCGAAGGCACTGTTCAAAATTGGAACTGGCCCGAGACACATCGCCCAAGCGTAGCCACACCAACCCCCGATTGATGTACAGTTCGCTGGCCACGGTTGGAGGGTGTCGCTGTTCGTGCAAGGCTGCGATCGCCTGGTTCTGATAATCCAGAGCCTCGTCAAAACGGCCAGATTCACATAACAAGAGGCCCAGATTGTTTGAGCTCAGAACGGCGCCTTGATGGTCGCCGATCTCTTGCTGGACAAAGATCGCCTGCCGGAGGTATGACTCTGCCTGTGCCCATTCGCCCAATCTATGATAGAGGTGGGCCAAGTTGGTTTGAGCGCGGGCGGCGCCCCAGACATCGCCGATCTGTTCCCGAATGGCGAGAGCCTCTCTTGCGTTGGCAACGGCATCGCCGGGGCGGCCGGCCCAATAGTGAATTGGTGTGAGGAGATTGTGTGCGCTGGCAATAGCTCTCAAGTCCGACCCGTGCTGCGCCAGATCAAGCGCCTTTTCTGCCCTCACCCTCGCATCAGATAGCTTGCCCTGACGGCACATCACCCAGCCGATTTCCCGTTCCGTGTCTGAAAGCGTGAAGGAGCTGCATTGCTCTGGAGTTTCCTGCAGAACCTGTGATGCAGTTTCAAATGCAGTAATGGCCTTGCGGTCGGTGCCCTGCATGGCATTTACGCAGCCGAGTTGGTACCAGATGTCCCCCGAGCGGTATCCTGGGGTTGGTGGCGCCAAGGATCGGATCTGTGCTCGCTCGAGCTGTTCGTGGGCCGCATCCAGTTGATTGGTTCTTGCGAGCAGTTCCGCCAGGCCGAGGGCGACGTCCACCGCCTGGCTCTGACGGGTCGCATCCCGATCCAGCAATGCCTGGATGCGCTGATAGTAGTCGGTTGCTTCTTGATTGGCGTAGCGATCCGCCGCCTGGGTCGCGGCGCGCATCAGGTGTGCAATGGCTTGGAGTGACTTGGCTCGCTCGAGGTGATGGCCGATGAAAGCGGCCGAGTCGAGCGCAAGGGCCTCAGCCATTTGCTGTATCGCCTGGGCGGCTCTGAGATGGAGGTCTCTGCGCTCTGTTTGAAGGATCGTCTGGTAGATCGCCTCCTGCATCAAGGCGTGCCGGAAAAAGTAGACAGGTACGCTCGCTCTGGATGACCGGCGAACAAAATCGGCCTGCTCTAGCCTATCAAGTGCGCGGCGAACCTCTGGCTCCCGAGTCTCGGTCATGGCAGCCAGCACCGGCAGGGAAAAGCTTCGCCCCAACACGGAAGCGGCGTCCAGAACCTGCCTGAGTGTTGGTGCAAGGTGGTCATAGCGGCCGAGAATGAGACCGTTGACGGTATCAGGCACTTTCTGGACAGCTTCAGCCCACTGCTCTGCGATCTGCCAGCCATCGGATGTTTTACGGATCACATCTTGATCGAGGAGCATACGGACCAGTTCCTCGATCAGCAATGGGTTGCCGTCACTGCGTGTCACAATGTTCCGCCTAAGGCCCAATGGCAACGCCACATCGCGCAGCAAAAGAGTAACCAGATGATCGCTCGCCTCGGGGGACAGCGGTTGCAGGCGGATGTCCTGGAAGCTGTCAGGATGCGCCGGGGAAGGATCGACAAAGACTCCCGGCAGGCTGCCACGAGCTGCCGTACGGGCTATAGCTATCAACGCGAAGGGGGCTTCGTGGGCCAGTTCGGCGACATGCGCGAGTACGTCCAAAGACGAGGGGTCTGCCCACTGCAAGTCGTCGAGTACCAGTAATAACGCCTGGCGGCGCGCCATCCTGGCAAAGAGCCGCCTGACTGCGGCATAGATTCGTCTCTGCTGTTGCTGCGGATCGCCCATTGCCTTCTCGGGCGTTGGAGCCCCCACGAGTTCACGCAGGACCGGGCCGATCTCGCTCGCCAAGGCGCCGGAGAGTGATAGCAGATCGTCGATGCGGCGTTCCCGAACGGCAATGGCATCATTCGGCCGAATCCCGGCCAGATTCTCGATCACGTCAGCAAGGAGGGCGTAACTGGGCGCTTCGTTTGGTGAACACTCGCCCCGCACAATGACAAAGCTGCCTGACAGAGGCGCCAAGACTTCATCCACCAGCCGTGTCTTACCCCAGCCGGCCTCACCGGTCACCAGTGCGATCGTGCCGTTCCGCTCAACCCGCAGGCGCTGCAATCCAGCGATCAGGGCCTCGAATTCGGTGCTGCGTCCCACGAGCGTGGTTCTGCGTCCGGATAATCCACGACTGGGCTGCGGGTCTGGCCGTAGATCCACCAACTCGTACCCAATAGCAGGCCTATCTATGCCTTTAAGCGTGAGCTTGACTGGTTCGAGGAAGCCGAATTGCGCATGCGTGCGGCGGTATATCGCCTCGCTTACCAGAATGGTGCTGGGGCGAGCTGCCTCTTGAAGCCGACTGGCGAGGTTGACGGCATAGCCGAATACGCTCGAGTCGAGCAGGGATCCGGTGTCAATTGGACCGCTGATGACCGGCCCGATATTGACGCCTATCCTCAACTGCACATCCCAGCCTAGATTCTGACTGGCGTCCCTGCGCAACTCTTGCATCGCCTGCTGCATCTCCAGCGCAGCCTGGAGTGCACGAGCCGGGTCGTTCTCATGAGCCTCTGGCACGCCAAAGGTAGCCAGGATGCCATCGCCGACGTAGCGGTCAATGCGTCCGCCGTGACGGTGGATAGACTGGGCCAATCTCTCCAACGAATTGCGAGTTGTGAGGTATATCTCCTCTGGGTCAACCATTGACGAGGTGCGTGTATAGTTGCTCAGATCGGCAAACAGAATGGTGACCAGGCGGCGAGAACTCCGCTCGTCAGGGGCGCGCTGAACGGCGGGGGCAACAGACGGCGCTGCTTGCAGCGATGCTCCGCACAAGCCGCAGAAGCGAAATGGATCCGGAGCTTCTGCGCCGCATGCTGGACAGGTATTGGCCATCAAGGAGCGAATCATCAATCAGTTGACAATAGAGCGAGTATCCGACAATCTGGTGGCTGGCGAAGGAGAGCTCAAGCTCCTCACTGCATGCTAGTGGGAACATTTCCAGCAAGGTTCGCGCCCCTCTTCCTGATGGGTCCCTTCTCCCAATCGGTGACTGGAACTCTGCGCCCAGTATATGGGCGCCGGTGGGTTTGTCAAGTTTGCTCTGGAGGGTGTTGAATCTGGGGCTGCGGCGACGGGAGAGGATACGGCGCCTCGCTTGCCTGTTTGCATCCTCGTCTCAGATGGTTGACAGTCCTGGCGGGTTGGAATACAATGTCCACCAGGTGCAACATTGTTGCGCATTCTGCAACAGTGAGGCTGCGGATCTGACCGGAGGGGTAGTGCGTTGACTGCTACCGTGCAATCAGTAGAAAGGGCTATCAGGATTCTGAAATCGTTCAGCCTGGAAAAGCCTGAGCGGAGAGTCAACGAGCTAGGTCGGGAATTGGGACTGCACAAGAGTACTGTTTCTCGCCTGATGGCCACGATGGAGCGTCAAGGGCTGCTTTTCCGGGAGATTGAAACTGACCGCTACCGGTTGGGTATTGACCTGATTGGGCTGGCCGCCCAGGTAGTCGGCCACCTGGATGTCCGCCAAGTCGCCGGACCGCTCCTGAGGGAGTTGGCCGAGAATTGCCAGGAAACCGTAAACTTGGTGGCGTTGGATTCGGGTGACGTGGTCAACTTGGAGCAATATGTGCCCGCCGGCCGGCTGGTACGAAGCCATGGTGGGGTAGGGCGGCGATTCCCCCCACACTGCACGGCCGCCGGCAAGGTGCTGCTGGCCTACCTTGCGCAAGATCGAGTCGAGCAGATATTGCCAGCCACACTCGAGCGTTTTACTGACCAAACCATCACAAACCTCGATGAATTCCACCGGGTATTGGCTCAGACTCGCCAACAGGGTTACGCTGTGGCCCAAGAAGAGTTGGAGGTGGGACTGAACGTGGTTGCTGTTCCCGTTTTCGATCACACTGGCCAGGTTCAGTCGGCCGCCAGCCTGGCGGGACCAGCCTGCCGAATGACGCCGGAGCATTTTCCTGAAGCGGTCGCCCGGTTGATAGGGACGGCGGCCGAGATCTCCCGAAGATTGGGATATCGAGCGGCATCGAAATGCCGATACAAGTGTTGAGCGGCCACAAGTACTTGTTCGGAAACAACTTGTGGTCTGGTGACCGCTCTACCCGTGAATCACCATTGAAAACGGAAAATTGTTCCTTGAAAAGTGCGAGAATGCCGGGTTTGTATCGAAAAAATACTGGGCGAAACATTGGTGTGAGCGAGTGCCCAGCCGGTGGTAAGGGTTCGTTTGTTCATTCTATTCTTGTTGGTTGGATACCCCACCGCCTGCGGCGGGGAGGTTTATTTGAGATGGTAATAGGAGAGGATGATAATGGCAGAGGTTCTGCGGAAAATCGCGAGCGACTTGTACGATGGGGATGACGAGAGCGTAGCCGGTTTGGTTCAGGATGCGTTGGACAAGGGGATGGTTCCGAAGGACATCCTGTCTGGCGGCCTGATCGCCGGCATGGATGAGGTCGGCCGGGATTTCAAGGCCGGC
>DAOUVM010000285.1 GCA_030667645.1 Ardenticatenales bacterium
CCTGGTTCACGCAGTTGCAGAGGTGGAGGCCATTACCGGCCGGCAGATCATTGGCGAGCAGGACGGTTCCCTGGTGCTGGCGCCAGCGGAACCAAAGGGCGTGGATTTTTTCGTAGCATCTACCAGTGCTGCGCCAGCTCCCAGGACGGTCTTGGTTGGATTGATGGATGATGTGAGCCTTGCGAGCACCAGACGCGTGGCACTGTCTTCCGGTGCTGCTATCGTGGGGACGCTGGGTCTGGGAGACAGCGATTCCGAGAGTGATCAGGTGCAGCGGCTCGTGTCGCTCAAACCCGACTTGTTCCTGATTGCTGGGGGAACCGATGGAGGGGCCGCCGATCCGGTCATTCGTCTGGCTGAGACAGTGTCGCTTTCGCTGTTGCCCAACGGCAACAGCGCACATCCCGCCATGGTTGTCTATGCCGGCAATTCGGAGTTGCGTACCGCGATCGCAGAGGCTCTAGGCGGAGCTGAATTGCGCGCGGTCGAGAACGTCCGCCCACGATTCGACCTGGAACACCTGGGACCGGCACGGGCCGAACTGGACGCTGTCTGTGAGGAAAGCAGGCGATTCGAACTCGCTGGCGCGGAGCGGCTAAGGGAGCTGGCCGGTGGTACACTCGTGCAAACCGCCAAGGCATTTGGGTGGACGGTGCAATATCTTGGCAAAGTGCTTGGCAGCAATGTCATTGGGGTGGATGTAGGCAGTGCATCGGTGACAGCGGCAGTGGTGGTCGACGGCCGGCCGCAACTGATCGCCCGCAGCGACCTGGGGAATGGACACCACTTGCCCGAACTGTTGGAACAAATCACTCCACAGCAGATATCTCGCTGGCTCCCAAGGGAGGTAGAACCGAGAGACGTGCGGAGCTTTGTGGCCAACAAGGCGCTGTTCCCGCGCTCTGTACCAGTGACATTGGATGATCTGTATCTGGAACTGGCGATAGCGCGCGAGTTGATTAGGGCACTGCTGCCAGACATACTATCCTCCCGTTCGAACGCTGACGCAATGCTACCTCCCATGGAGGCCATTCTGGCCAGCGGCGCAGTGTTGGCGAATGCACCTCGGCCAGGACTGGCGGCTCTGGTGCTGCTGGACGCGTTGCAGCCGGTCGGGATATGCTCATTGATGTTGGACACACAGGGACTGGCGCCTGCATTGGGCACGGTGGCCAGGGTCGAGCCACTGGCGACCGCACAGGTGATTGAGTCCGGAGCCTTTCGCGAACTGGGCACAGTCGTGGTCCCGGTTGGACAGGCAGAACCGGGGGAAGTAGTATTGCGTCTCAGGATGATCTATGAGAACGGCAGCGAGCTCAAAGTAGAAGCGGAACACGGCTCGCTAGAGGTGCTGCCCTTGCCGGCAGGCCAGCGAGCCGAACTCCACTTGCGGCCCTGCAAACGTTTTGACGTGGGGTCCGGCCCTGGTCGCAAGAGCCGCCGGCGGGTGTACGGCGGGGCAGTTGGAGTGATAGTTGACGCACGCGGCCGTCCGCTTTTCCTCCCGGCCGATCCGGGTGCACGCCAGACCAAGATCCAGCAATGGCTCTGGGATATGGGGGGATGACCAGTTGAACACACCATTCTACCCATCGGCAACTCATGTCCTGCCGCTGACTGCCATTCGTCGAGAACGCAGGCTCCCATGGCGAGGAGAGGTGCTGATCAGCATCCGCCAGCAGGTGGAGCCGAGCGATGTCGTCGCACGAGCCTCCCGGCCGGGTGGATACGCGATCATAGATGTGGCCCAGCAACTGGGGGTTCCAGCCCACCGGGCGGCGAAATACTATCTCAAACAACCAGGCGAATTCGTCCAACAGGGGGAATTGCTGGCGCGCCGCAGGGGGAGACTAGTGGGCGGGCGCAAGATCACCTCCCCGCTTGAGGGGAAGGTGGCAGCGGCTGTGGGCGGCCGCATCGTCATAGAGCCTCAATCGGACCTGTTTGAATTGCGGGCGTTGCTATCCGGGCTCGTCACAAACACTGCCTCAGGACTGGGCGTGACGATAGAGACAGCCGGAGCGCTGATCCAGGGAGTCTGGGGCACGCGTAGAGAGGGCTATGGCAGCTTGACGATGGGCGTCGAGCAGCCCGATGCCGTTATGGACGGAGAGCAGATTGAGGTCGCCCACCACGGCTCTATTCTAGTATGTGGGGCAACGCTGGACCTGAACTTATTGAACAAGGCTGAAGAGATGCAGGTGCGGGGCTTGATTGTGGGCGGAGTGCCGGTCGATCTTCGGAAGGAGATCTCGGAACATCTCGTGCCGGTCATCGCCACTGAAGGGATGGGGCGGATTCCCATTTCATCCCCCATCTTTAACCTGTTGCAGGCCAACGCGGGACACGAAACGATGTTGCTGGCGCCAGCTCCCGGCCGGCCCTGGGTGAATCGGCCGGAGATCATCATCCCGCTGCCGGTTTCCACTCTGCCCGCCTCCCCCCCTCGACCAGGGGCCGAATTGACCGCCGGTCACAAAGTGCGCATCGTCCGAGCCCCACACCGAGGATCTGTTGGCATTGTGAAGGAAATGTATCACGCGTCACGCATCGTTGACAATGGCAGCAAGTACGCGGGAGCAGATGTTGTATTGGAGACTGGGGAGGTCGTGTTTGTTCCCCATGTGAATCTGGATGTGGTTGGATAGAATGGATCCCATTAGACAGAACTGGTTGCACCTGACTCTAGTATTCAGCAGCCAGCGTTGAGGATAGGAGGTTCGTCATGGCAGATGACTTTGTAGTAGAAGAAAAACCCTCTAGCCGCGCATTCATCTTTGCGGTGTTGGGAATGGCGGCGCTCTTTGTCATCTCGGTTGTCGCCATCGTCATCATCGCGCTGACCGGGAGACGCATCGGCGGGAGCGACGAGATTGCGATCATGAATCAGACAATCGAGGCACAGAACCTATTGGTGACCCAGACGGTGATAGCCATGGAGACAGAGGCAGCCTATACGCCGCCCCCTTCCCCACGGTCTCCAACGGCGGCCCCGACCAGCACTCCTACCCAGACCAAAGCGCCTGCGCCAGCCAAGGGCACTCCGAGCCCGGTGGCCCAGACCGCGATTCCTCTGGCCACCGAGGCAGAGGACAGCGGCGCGACCGTAGAGGCGCCCACTGTGCCCGCCCCCACGCCCACAATCGGGCCCGGTGGCGGACAGCTTCCGGCTGGTGGAATGGGGATGTGGGGTGCCATATTGGCCGCGGTAGTGCTTGTCTCGATCATCATGCTGGCTCGCCGGCTACGGCCGACCATTTAGCCGCTGTATATCTACACCGGCGCCTGGTGTCGAACGGGCAGGAACCTGGCCACAGGGCACAGGTTCTTGTTGTCGACATCCGGAGCGGAATGAGGACCGGGTGATGAGCAGCAGAATCACTGGCAGTTCAGGTCAGCAACAACAGCATCGGTAGGCATTCGTGGACTCGCTACAGCTACATCTACGGCAGGCAGACTACCATTATGTAATCGACCGTGTCAAGAACGGTGCGAGTTGCTCGATCATCGGCATGAGTAACACCGGCAAATCCATGCTCCTGCGCGACTTGGCCGCCCGCACCGGAGAGTTGCCGCAGACTTTTGTCTACGTGGACTGCAACCTGATGTTGGCCGCCACCGATCAGGGCTTCTATGAAGCTGTTCTGCGCGCTCTGCAGGAGACGTTGATCGAAAAGGGGATGGCGACCGGCTTGCTGGAGGATTTGGCCGCCTGCTACCGCAAGATGGTGCAGCCGGAGAGTCCATTCCTGGTCCCGCTCGGCTTTAATGATGCCATCATGCAGGCCTGCCAGTCACTAGAGGGCGGCATTGTCCTTCTGTTGGACGAGTTTGATGAGGCGTTTGCGACGCTGGATAGCCGGGTCTTTCTCAACCTGCGCGCACTGCATGACAAATATCGGCGCAGGTTGGCG
>DAOUVM010000124.1 GCA_030667645.1 Ardenticatenales bacterium
CCCCTGACCGCCAGTAGCCGCGAAAGCTCTGGAAAGTCACCATCGTAGCAGATGATCAGGCCAATGGCGCCCAACTCGGTCTCAAAGACATCGGCCCGGTTGCCCATCGTCACCCAACCGCCACAATCCTTCCGCTCCAGCGGGAACGGGTGAGTCTTGTCATAGATGCCAATGACCTGGCCCTCCGGCCCGATCAGAATGGCCGAATTGTAGACGATTCCCCTTTCCGGACCCCGCCGGTAGGAAGGCCATACTACGTGGACTCCCAAGGATTTGGCCGCTGCCTGAACCTCGCGGGTGATGCGCCCCGGGACCTCGTCCACCAGATCCCAGAGACCGTCTGCATCCAGGCCGGTCACAAAGCTGGTAGTCACCGTCTCTGGAAAGACAATCAAGTCAGCATCATAGTCTCTGACTGCATTTTCCAACCATACGATTCCCTTGTCGACGTTGGCCTGCACGTCATTGGGTGTGACTGCAATCTGCACGCATGCAGCAATAAACTCTCTCATCACGATTCCCCTTGCGATGGCTTCCGGCAGTCGTCCTGGTCTCTACCCTTTCATACGCTCCAGAATCGCCATCAAACTCTCATTGCCGCCGGCCGGCGGACGCCAGTCCACCTGAATCGCCTCGGCGCCCTGAGCCACCAGGCTTTCGGCGAACGATTCGAGTCCAACGTTCACGGCCGCCATCGGCTGCAGCAGCATTCCGAGCTCTACCGGTTTGATGGGTTGCGCCGGAGGCGTGACGGCCGGCTGGGCAAGGGCCCGAATCAATCGGCCGGCGCGCCGCGCGGCCGCCTCGTTGCTCGTCTCCACGATCGCCCCCGCTTGCTCAAGCTGCTGCCGTTCACTTTCCAGGTCTTGCGGGTCCTCATCGGTGCCTACCAGGACGGCTACCACCTCCAGGTGTCGTCCATCCTGTTCGGCCCGGGCACGCGCGCCAGCGATGGCAGGAGCCAGTTCGCCGGCCGGTGCCGGGTGAGCGCCGTAGCCCAGCACAATGTCGAGCAGTATGACTGCCACCTCTGGATCGGCGGCTTCTTGCTGCAGCCGGCGAATACGGAGGTCGTTGTCCATCATCGGATGCAAACGGCCCACAGTGAATTCGTCCTCACCCAAATCAATGACAGTGTCGGCCTGGCTGACGAGCGAGTTGGCCAGGCGGTACGAGCTATCCAGCGGAGCATTCGAGTAGACCACCGGAATATAGTCCTGCAGCACAAGCATGGCTTCAAGAGCCAGTGTGCCGCCCGAAAAGAGACCACGCAGGAAACGCTGGCCTGGCGCAAAACGCTCCGGATGCGGGTCTGGAGCCGGTACAACGTCGGTCTTTATAGCTGCCAGCTCAACCGCCAGTTCGGCGGTCTGATCGAGAGTAGTGGTCAAGTGGACGTTGCCCTGTCGACGGCCGACATAGCCGATGAAATCCACCACCACTGGCTTGCCCGCCAGCCGGGCGGTAGCCAGCAACCCGTCGATGACCCGGGGCGATGGCGGCTTGGAGATGAGCACGATGACCCGCGTTGCCGGGTCGCGACTGAGTAGATCAAGCCCCTGGCGAGTCGTCACCGCACCCGCCTCAGGGGTCAAGTCACGCCCTCCAGTGCCAAGAGCATGAGTGATGCCGCTTCCCAACTGGTGAATCCGGGAGCTCACTAGCTGAAGTCCGGTGCCCGAAGCGCCGACGAGTCCGATCGGACCCCGGCGCACCTGGTTCGCAAAGCCAAGCCCAATCCCGTTGACAATGGCCGTCCCACAATCGGGACCCATCACCAACCGGCCGCTCTCGGCCGCCACGCGCTTGAGGGCGCTCTCTTCCTCCAGAGAAACGTTATCGCTGTAAAGGAACACGTTCCTGCCCGAGCGCAACGCCTGTCGGGCAACGCCGGCAGCATAACGACCGGGGACCGAGACGAGCACCCACTGGGCCTGAGGCATCATCTGGAGGGCCGACTCGATGCTCTTGGGCCGGTACGCTGTGTGCTGCCCCGAGTCCGCCCGGCCACGGCTGGTGAGAAGCTCGTCCACCTGGGCCAGCGCTGCCTGGGCGGCTGCATCGTCCTCTGCCCGCACCAAGATCACCAGGTCATCGGCCGCGGCGGCTTTGGCTCCCGGTGTCAGCAGCTCGCTCTGGGCAAGCACGTTCTTGTTGGCGTCAGTGCCCATCACCACGCCGGCGTCGAGGACTCGGGGCAGGGCGGCCAAGGAACGCTGCAACTGCATCAGAATCACAGAGTCATAGTAGGCGCCGCGTCGAATGTCTTCTCCTACCGCTACCATAACTGTCTCCAGAGGATTCGGCCAGCGCAACAGAGCCGAAATGGAGGGGGCTGGTTCCTTTGCGAGCGGCTCGGGTTATACCATAATCTGGAATCAGCGTCAATCGAGCTCCCGGGAATCCTGCTGACATGCGTTCTGCACGTGACCTCCAGTGTCTCGCCGGCCGCAATGGGGTGGCTTTCCCTAAAAGTACTTGCTCAACTCGTTCAGTTGCTCCACATGTTGCGGGCTGAAACCATCGCCAAAACGGGTCTTGGACATCTCTGCCTTGATTGCCATCAGCTCCTCATACTCATCATCCTCTACCATAGCCACGCACCGGCCGATGCAGGACTCACCGTCCACAAAGCGCCACGGAAAAAAGCCCACCGTGACTCGCCGGTTGAGGATAAGATCAATATCTCCGCCCAGACACTCGGCATGGATGATGCCGTGCGGGAACATCTCGATGTGCATCAACTGGTACTTGTCGTCGGTGAAATATTCGGCGAGCGGAAGGCCGTACCTCTCGCGGAAATGCTTGTCAGCGCTGCTGGCCTGGCGCGGCATCCAGTCACGGATGATCGTATTCATGGGGTGGTCAGCACTTCCACAGTCCACGCCAATCCACCGCAGCTTTTTCTCCTTGGCCCAGACGGCAAACTCGCGATCGGGCCCTGGGTGCATCACCATGTAGCGAATCTCGTCCGCTGTGGGCATGTCCCAGCCAAAGTGGTGGTAGCCGGTGTGAATGATAAGAATGTCACCCTCCTTGACCTCCACCCGCTCCTCTACCATCTCGGACGTATAGATATCATAGTTGCCGCAGACATCGCTCAAGTCCACCACGGCCGCTTCATGGACCAGAAAGTCAAACTCCAACTGGGCAATGTCTTTGCCCGGCGTGAAAAAGTGTATCTCCCCGTCCAGGTGTGTCCCCAGGTGATTCGAGTGAGTCAATAGTTGGCCATTGGCTCCGTTGGGCGCCAGCCGCTTATTGTACTTGACTTGCAGCGGTTCATAGGTTGGCCATGGAGGGGTACCGACCCCCAATGGAATAGTCAAATCGAGCATCTTCATAGTCTCAAATCTCCTTTGTTAATGAAAAACCGGATTATCGGATTCGTCTCATGGAACTGCGAATGATTCCATCAGCGTACCGCATTCCGTTTCGACTTCTTGATCGCGCCCATCCCGTCTGCCGCCAGGGCGCAGTCGGGGACAGTGGATGCGTTCTCTCCCATCCTCAATCTACCCAGGTCAAAAGCGGCGCTCCGTGACCCACCTGTTGTCCGACTTGCGCCAGCACCGCGCCGATTGTTCCACTGCGCGGACTATGAATACGGTTGTTCATTTTCATGGCCTCAATCACCAGCAGTTCATCACCCACGCTCACTGTCTGACCCGCTTGCACACCAATCCCGATGATGACGCCGGGCAGGGGAGCCGTGAGCTGATTGCGGTCCGTCGCATCCTGGTTGCGGGGCGGCGGCGGGACGCGTTCGGGTACTGAAAGTGTACGGGGGGCGTGGCCGGAATCCGCACGGGATGCAGCAGGCGGTTGGGGCTCTGGATTCTGGATAACCTCCACCACGACGGGGATGCCATCCACCCGAACCTGTACCTGGTCCAATCGAGGATCGCTCAGAACCTCCACGTCGAAGGTCTGTCCGTTCACGGTGATGCGATAGCTACTCATTACGCGATTCTCCCCCGGCTGCCGGGCCGGAGTTGGCGACGCCGGTAAAAGCCTTGCCACGGGGTTGTGCGGCCGGAGGAAGAGGCAGTCGTGAGGCCGGTCACATCCCAGTTGTGTGACAGTTCCGCTCGCGCCAGAGCCACGGCAATGGCGGCCGCGCGCAAGCTGTCCGCCGTCCCCTCGGGGCGATCCTGGGGAGTTGGGGGAGGCGCACAAGCGGGATCATTGCCCGATCTGCCTGTGGCAACCGCCGTCAGGAGCCGCATGCTGGCATAAATCAACCCCATCGCAAGGAAGACGATCACCATTCCAGTTGCCGCGACGAGCAATGAGGTTGCCAGTGGAACTTGCGTCATCTCTCATCTCTCCCCATGTTCAATTCAGCCAGATGTCGCCACTGACTCGCGCCTTCTCCCCGACCGTCAATCACAACGGCATGTTGCCATGTTTCTTGGGTGGCAAGCTGGCTTGTTTGTCGGCCAGGAGAAAAAGAGCGGCGATCAACTTGGCCCGCGTTTCGCTGGGCAGAATCACGTCATCGACGTGACCGCTGGCGGCCGCCACATACGGGCTACCGAACTTTTCCCGAAAGTGCTTGGCCTTCTCGACTCTCATCCGGTCCGGGTCTTTTGCCTGACGCAACTGCTTGCGAAACAGGACATTCACTGCCCCCTCTGCCCCCATCACTGCGATCTCTGCCGTAGGCCAGGCGTAGACCAGGTCGGTTCGAATGTATTTGCTGCTCATGACGATATAGGCGCCGCCGTACGCCTTGCGGGTGATGATAGCGATCTTGGGCACTGTAGCCTCAGAGAAAGCATAGACGATTTTCGCCCCATGTCGGATGATGCCGCCATGTTCTTGCCTAGTGCCGGGCATAAAACCTGGACAGTCCACCAATGTAACCAGGGGTATGTTGAAGCAATCGCAAAAACGAACGAATCGAGCGATCTTGTCCGAGGCATCAATATCGAGTACGCCTGCCAGAAAGCCAGGCTGGTTGCCAACCACGCCGACGACTACCCCGTCGAGTCGGGCAAAGCCTGCCACCGCGTTGGGGGCATAATCGGCGTGAACTGCCATAAAGCTATCACCGTCAAAGATGGCTCGGATCACGTCGTACATATCATAACCGATGGCGCCGTCGACTGGCACCAAAGAGTCCAGATCGGCGCCTTCCGGTGGCGCTATCGGTGGCATCTTCGGCGGCGATTCAACATTGTTGGCCGGCAGGTAGCTCAGCAGCCGGCGCGTCAGTGCCAGCGTGGCGGCCTCATCGGCAGCCACAAAGTGAGCCACTCCACTCGTCGAAGCGTGCGTCCTTGCCCCACCCAGGGTTTCGAAATCCACTTCCTCGCCGGTCACGGTTCTGATCACCTCCGGACCGGTGATGAACATGTGGCTGACCCCTTCCGTCATGATGATGAAATCGGTCAGACCGGGCGAGTAGACCGAGCCGCCGGCGCACGGACCCATCATAACGCTGATCTGGGGGATGACGCCGCTGGCCTGCGTATTGCGCCAGAACAACTCGCTATATCCGGCCAGGCTCCACACTCCCTCCTGGATTCGCGCCCCAACCGAGTCATTCAGTGAGACAAAAGGGACGCCGGAGCCCATCGCCAGGTCCAGGATCTTGCACACCTTCTGGGCCTGCACCTCGGAAAAGGAGCCACCAACAACGGTGAAATCCTGTGCGGCAACAGCAATTCGCCGGCCGTCCACAGTACCAAAACCCACCACCACACTATCACCCACGAACTGCTTCTCGTCCAACCCGAAATCAACGTGCCGATGGGTAATATACGCGTCGATCTCGTGAAAGCTTCCCGGGTCGACCAGAGCAAATATCCGTTCGCGAGCAGTCTGTTTGCCCCTGGCGTGCTGTCTGTCGATCTGCTCTCGGCCGCCCCCTTGCCTGAGTGACATGCGTCTCTGTGCCAATTCAGCGTTGATCTCCTTCGAATTCACGGGCACTCCCTTGCATTCAGTTCAGACACCACAGCTCTTGGCTCTCCGATCGGCCACGCCAGCGCGGGCCGACCCGGTCTCTCTGGGTGCTCTTGGAATCGGCGACCTGATTCAGTGTCGAGAAAAAAAGTCAGGCGCCGGCCGCACGGCGGTCATTATATCTGGGGTTGGCTTGCCCAGCAAGCGCAAAACGGTATCATAGAGTCCGAGTTGATTCTTGGTGGCTGGTGAATTAGCGGAGGAGCCATGACAGCACCATTCGAAGGGATTCGAGTTCTGGACCTGACCCGTGCCCTGGCCGGACCCTACTGTACCATGATGCTGGGCGACATGGGAGCCGACGTGATCAAGGTCGAACGCCCGGGAAAGGGCGACGACAGTCGTTCCTGGGGTCCGCCCTTTGCCGGTGGGGAGAGCGCCTATTTTCTGTCCATCAATCGCAACAAGCGCTCGATCGAGTTGGACCTCAAAACAGAATACGGCCGGGAGGCGCTGCGCAAGCTGGCAGCCATCTCGGATGTGGTGGTAGAAAATTTCAAGACCGGCAGCCTCGAGAAGCTTGGCCTCGGCTATGACCACCTGAACCAGCTCAACCCGCGCCTGGTCTGGGCCTCGATTACAGGGTATGGCCCGACAGGTCCGGATGCAGGCCGGCCGGGATATGATTTCATGGCTCAAGCAGAAGGGGGACTGATGAGCCTGAACGGACCCCCTGACGGCGAACCGGCACGGGTGGGGGTACCAATTGTGGATATTTCGGCCGGCATGTTTGCCGCCTTTGCGGTCGCAGCCGCCTTGCGCGCCAGGGAGCTGACCGGCCGGGGGCAGCGGGTGGATCTCTCCTTGTTGGAGACCCAGCTTGCCTGGCTGGCCAACGTGGGCAGCAACTACCTGATAGGAGGGCAGGAGCCGCGCCGCCTGGGCAACGCTCACCCCAACATTGCTCCCTATGCAACCTTTCGCGCCCGGGATCGTCACTTTGCGCTGGCGGCGGCCAACCAGGCTCAATGGGGCGCCTTGTGCGCAGCGATCGGCCGGGAAGAGCTGAGCGATGATCCCCGCTTTGCAACCAATACTGAGCGAATGGAAAACCTGGTGGGCCTGACAAGGATCCTAAACGAGGTGTTCGCTGCCCGGGACACGATCGAGTGGATCGAGATACTGAACGGCGCCGGGATCCCTTGTGCACCAATCAACACCGTGCCGGAAGCATTCGGTTTGCCCCAGGCAGCGGCACGGGATATGGTGCTGGAAGTGGAGCATCCCAC
>DAOUVM010000030.1 GCA_030667645.1 Ardenticatenales bacterium
GCGGAACCCATCTTTGGCAAGAGCAACCTCATTTATACACTGGTGCGGGCGGACGGGACCTTTGTCATCCCGCTCGACTCGGCGGGCTTGATGGCGGGTGAGTGGGTAAAGGTGCGGCTGGCGTAAGATGAAAAAAGAACGCGACGTGTATCTGCATGACATTCCCCTGGATGAAGCCTGGGCACGATTCACCGGCGCATTGAAGGCGGCCGGGCGGTGGGAACCGGTTTCTGGCGAATCGATCCCAGTGGCGGATGCGTGTGGGCGGGTGACGGCCGAGCCGGTGTGGGCCCGGATGTCTTCGCCTCATTATCATGCCAGCGCGATGGATGGCTATGCGGTTCGCGCCGGGGATACGGCCGGCGCTACCGAAACGCGGCCGGTTCAGTTGCAGTTGGTGGGCTCGGTAACCGGTCAGGGTGTGGAAGACGTGGCGCGGCCGGCACAACCGGTGAACACTGGGGCGCCGCTGCCCCTCTGGGCGGATGGGATCATTATGGTGGAAAACGCCCAGTTGCTGGACGACGAGGACAGGCCGAGATCCCGCCTTGAGCATCCCACCTGCAAGATCGAGATCCGCGCCTCGGTGGCTAGATGGCAGCACGTCCGGCCGATGGGGGAGGACATGGTGGCGACCGAGCTGGTCCTGCCGGCGAATCACACCCTGCGCCCGGTGGACCTGGGCGCCATCGCCGGGTCGGGCCATTCCACAGTCTGCGTGCGGCGCAGGCCACGGGTGGCGATAATCCCCACCGGCAGCGAGTTGGTCCCGGTCGACCGGGAAGAGCAAGCAAGGCCGGGTGAGATCGTCGAGTACAACAGCATTGTGCTGGCGGCGCAGGTGGAGGGGTGGGGCGGGCAGGCGACGCGCTGGCCGATCGTGGCCGACCGCTTTGACGACATTCGCGCGGCAGCAGTAGAGGCAGCCGGCACGCACGACCTGGTGCTGATCAATGCCGGTTCCAGCGCGGGGACGGAGGACTATACTGCGTCGGTGGTGGCCGATCTGGGCAAAGTGCTGGTGCACGGCGTTGCCGTGCGGCCGGGACATCCGGTGATTCTGGGCACGATCAGGAGCTCTGGGAAGGCGGGGAATCAGGTTCCGGTTATCGGAGTTCCAGGGTACCCGGTCAGCGCCGCGCTGACCGGTGAGATACTGATTGAGCCACTACTGGAGCGCTGGTTGGGGCGGCCGTCTGAGCCGCGGCCGACTGTCGAGGCCGCTATCTCGCGTCAGGTGCTTTCTCCGATGGGGGACGACGAGTTCCTGCGGGTTGCGGTCGGTCAGGTGGGCAAGCGGGTGGTGGCGACGCCGATGGGACGCGGTGCAGGCACGATCAGTTCGCTGGTGAGAGCTGACGGAATCGTGCGGATTCCCCGGTTCTCTGAAGGGCTGCAGGCCGGTGAGATCGTCACGGTGAATCTCTACCGCTCCTCCCGGGCCATCGCCAACAGTGTGGTGGCAGTTGGCAGCCATGACTTGACGGTTGACCTCCTGGCCCAGTTTCTGGCCGAGCGCGTGCCCGGAATGCGGCTGACGAGCGCCAATGTTGGCAGTCTGGGCGGGCTGATGGCGCTACGACGCGGTGAGGCGCATCTGGCCGGTTGCCATCTTCTCGATCCCGAGACGGGAGAGTACAACCGAGCCTACGTCACCCGGTATCTTCCGGACCGGGAGGTCGTGCTGGTGACGCTGGTGGAGCGCGAGCAAGGTTTCATGGTCCCGGCCGGCAATCCGGCCGGACTGTCTGGGTGGGATGACCTGCAGGGGGGCGACCTGCGCTACGTCAACCGGCAGCGCGGAGCGGGAACGCGGGTGCTCCTGGATTATGAGTTGGCGCGACGAGGAATCGCCGGGGATTCAGTTGCAGGCTATGAGCGTCAAGAGTACACGCATCTGGCGGTGGCGGCGGCTATCGCCTCGGGCACGGCTGACTATGGGCTGGGAATTCGTGCTGCGGCGAGTGCGCTAGAGTTGGATTTCGTGAGCCTGGCCTTTGAGCGGTATGATCTGGCGATCCCGCGCGAGTATTTCGATAGCGATCTCTTGCGGCCGCTGTTGGAATTGCTATCCGACGAGGCTTTCCAAGCGGCTGTGCTGGCGCTGCCGGGCTATGATGCCGGTCGAATGGGGGAGACGCGGACCATCAAGAGCTAGCGCCCCGGGCCCCCTTTGCCTGTGGGGGGTTCCAGTCGCCATTCTCCAAGCGCGGTGAGGGTCCGCTTCCTGCGGGGGTTATTCCAGTTCCTTGAGGCTGGGTTCGGCGCCAATCTTGGCAAACAGTAGGTGGACAGTGGCGGCGCCCATCAAATACGCGGTCGTGGTGACCAGGAAAATGGGGCCGAATCCTACCCTCATCTGCATCAAGCCACTCAGATACGGACCCACGCTCCAGCCGATGTTCCACCCCATTCCCAGCAGGCTACTAACACGGGCGCGCGAGGCCTCATCTACCTGCTCCATGGCAAAGGCGGAATAGAGCGGATTTCCCATGTTCATCAGGGCAGCGCGGACCCAAAAGGCGGCTACTGCCGCGCCCAACCACGGTGAAAAGCCGAGGGTCAGCAGAAATGGGATGGAGGCTAGCTGGGAGAATACTATGGCTCGCACTGTGCCGAGTCGCCGGGCAAGCAGTGGCGCCGACAGTGTGGCCACTCCGGTCATCACAGAGGAGATGGAAAAGATGGTGCCCAGCGCTGTGTCGGGAATCGCAAACTTTTCCTTGAAAAACACGTTGAGGTAGGGGATCAACAGGCCGGCGCCGATCGAGATGATCGCATTGGGGAGAAGTAGCTTGCCCACCAGGCGGATGGGGAGACGGGTCGAGGGGTTGAGGCCAGGTGCAGGCGAGGCCGGTTTCTTGCGCTCCGCATCGGCCATCCGGCTCAGTGGAATCAGCGCAGCCAATCTGAGAGCGAACACTGCCCAGAGAACTCCCTGGTAGGAGGTTACACTCTCAGCATCTACCGCCAGCAGTCGAGCAATGAGCGTAGGCAGGAAACCGCCGACGAGATTGCCCACGAATCCGGCCAAGGTGCGAAAGCCGAAATGGGTGCTGAACAGCAAAGTGCGATCCTCGGCGGTGCTGTTCTCCGCCATAAAGGGAGCGCTGCTGACCATGACCAGGGTCTGGCCACAGCCGGCGAGGGCCGCCGCTGCACACAATCCCACTTTGTTGGTGATGAGGATCACGCCGGTCAGAGCCAAAGCGGAGAGAAGGCTTCCGGAGATCATTGCCGATCGCCGGCCAAAGCGATCGGACAGTGCGCCGGCGGGGAAGGAGAAGACGAGCCCAACAAGGGCAGGGATGGCGGTGAGCAGACCCAGGAAATCCTTGTCAAATCCCCGGGCAAGAATAAAGAGATTGAGGAACAGGAGGTAGATGCCAAAGGCGATCCCCTGGATGATAGCCAAGATGAGGAGGAGTTTGGCATTGCGGTTGAACCGGCCGATGGCAAAGAATTCTGATGGGGGTAGTATCTGCATGGGGGATTCGATCTCAAGCGGGCTTGAGCGGACTCAAGCAGGGTGGGAAGAATGCGGATTGGCGAGCCATGCCTGAACGAATGACACAACGCTGTCCGTATCTACTATTTCTACATCAAACCAGTGAATGTGGGGATCGGCGGGACGGAACCAGGTACCCTGTTGCCGGACCAACCGGCGGGTATCCCGGCGGATCAACTGGGTGGCTTTTTGAAGCGTTGCCTTTCCTTGCAGGTAGAGACCGATCTGCCGGTAGCCGAGGCCGGACATGGCGGGCAGATCCCAGCCATAGCCGGCCCCAGCCAGGCCCCGCACTTCGGCCACCAGGCCTGATGCCAGCATCCGGTCGATTCGCGCGTCGATTCGTTGGTAGAGGACCGGCCGCGGACGCGTGAGGCCGATCTGGAGGATCAAGTAGGGAGGCGCGGTCTTGGCCTGCAGTTCGCTGATCGGCCGGCCGGCAAGCATCGACACCTCTAGAGCACGTATGACCCGACGGACATTGCGGAAATCAATGCGGCTTGCGGCGGTTGGATCCAGCTTTGACAAGCGCGTGTGGAGCGCGGCCGCTCCCTGGCAACCGACGTACTCTTCCAACTCGGCCCGCAACCCATGATCTGGGGGGACCTCTGGGATACCCCACCCTTCCACCACCGCGCGCACATATTGCCCGGTGCCGCCTGCAAGAATGGGCTGTCGCCCCCGGCCGGCAACGGCGTCTATAGACCCATAGGCACGCCGCTGATACTGGGCCAAGGTCAGCACGTCGTCCGGATCGACGACGTCAATAAGGTGATGGGGGGCGCGAGCTCGTTGCGCCAGGGTGGGCTTGGCGGTGCCGATGTCCGTACCACGATAGACCAGCCGCGAGTCGGCCGAGATGATTTCCCCGTCCACGCTCTCTGCCAACTCGAGCGAGAGTTCGGTCTTGCCGACGGCCGTTGGTCCCACGATGGTGACCAAAAGGGGCGGGCAGTGGTCCATCACCATCCCGTCACCGCGTTCTCGATCTGTTCGGTTCGGAGCAGTCGACCGCCGGCATCCAGCTCAATGGCAAAGAGATCCACGCGCCAATCAACGTCCACCAGGCCACGGGCTTGCAGATAGCTCTCGGCTATGGTTAGGAGGCGGGCAGCCTTGGCCGGTGTGATGGCGTCTTCCGGAAGGCCATAGGCGTCTCCCCGTCGCGTTTTGACCTCCAGGAAGACCCACTGGTCGCCAATCGTGGCCACGAGATCCATCTCGCCGGCCGGGCAGCGGTAGTTGCGCTCGATGATGCGATGGCCGGTCGCCTGCAAGCGGCGCGCGGCCAGGCTTTCCCCCCAGCGGCCAAGTTGCCGACGTGGGTCAGTCACCGAGCACCTGTCGCACTTCGTGAGCCAGTGCTTGCCAGAGCTTTGCTTTGGGCGGCCGGCTCCGAACTTGAGCAATCGTATGTTCGTAATGGGCCAGCAAGGCGGCCACCGTGGCGCCGATACTGAATCGTTTACTCTGGTCCACGGCATTGGCTGCCATGGTACGTCGTTGCTCCGGTTCGAGCAGGATGCGCACCATCATTGCGGTCAGGGCGGCCAGGTTGTTTTCGGTGAGATATCCGTCCACGCCATCTCGGACGGTGTCGCTGATGCCCGGCGAGTGGACACCCAATACGGGCAGGCCGGCCGCGAGCGCTTCAATGACAGAGAGAGGGTGAACCTCGGTGACGGAAGCGGTGACAAAGATGTCACCCAGTGCCAGATAGGCCGGCACCGTGTCATAGTCCACCGGTCCAGTAACATGGACTCTGGGAAGCTCGCGGGCCGCCTCGCGGATGGCATCTTCCTGTGGGCCCCCGCCAACTATTACCAGGTAGGCATTGGGTACCGCCCGGGCAGCACCACCAAAGGCCTGGAGCAGAAGCTCTAGATTCTTTTCGGGCCCGAGGCGGCCGCAGTAGACCAGCACGGTAGCGTCGTCTGGCAGGCCGAGTTCGGCTCGCGCGATGGATAGGGCGGGAGAGTAAAGGCGGTCTAGATCAACCCCGTTGGGGATGACGGTGACCTCCTTGGTGACTTGCAGGTCGATCAGGAGTTGCCTGATCGGGGCCGATGGCGCGATTACCAGGTCGCAGAGAGCGGTGAATGAGGGCAAGAAGGTTTCCAGAACGATGTTGGTCAGTGCGGGCGGCACGAGTGGAAAGTAGGCCTGGACGTAGAGATCGTAGCGGGTGTGGTTGGTAAAAACTATGGGCAGGTTCAACTGCCGGCCGTAGCGAGTCGCGATCCGGCCGCTGATGAATGGGTGGTGGGTGTGCAGGATGTCCATCTCGCGGAGCTTTTGCCGGGCTCGACGCGAGTAGACCAGGCTCAGGTGGTAGCCGGTATCGGACAGAGGGATGGCCGGCGACCGAATAATCCGGGACTCTTTGTCAGTATAGTCCAGGTGGCCAAAGGTGAAAACGTATACATCGTGGCCGGCGGCTTCCATCTCGCGCTTGCAGAGCGAGATAGAGTTGGTGACCCCGTTGATGACGGGTTTATAGACGTCGGTCAGCATTCCAATCTTCATGGCAGCGATTCCTAGTTGGTCTCAACTAGATGTTACCGCACAATGTGGAACTGCGCATCCGGGCGCGGAGGGTGTGGGATGAGAGCTCGCCGGGGCAGAGGCTATGTGATAGAATGGCGGTTGGGAGTAGCCTGTGACCGAGGGGATAGCGCTATGAATGCCGAGATCATCACCATTGGGACGGAACTGCTGCTGGGAGAGATTGTTGATACCAACTCGGCATATCTTGCGCGGGCCATCCGTGACATTGGGTTGGACCTCTATTACCTTACCACTGTGGGCGACAATGAGGAACGAACGGCAGCCGCCATCAGTACGGCGATGGACCGAGCCGACATTGTGATTACTACCGGTGGGCTGGGGCCGACGGTGGATGATGTGACCCGGCCGGCGGTTGCGAGAGCAACAGGACAGCCGTTGCAGTTCCGTCCGGATTTGCTGGAGCAGATTGCCGAGCGTTTCAGCCGATGGGGGACAAGGATGAGCTCGAACAACCGGCAGCAGGCGTACGTTCCGGCGGGGGCGATCGGGCTGGAGAATCCGGTCGGCACTGCTCCGTGCTTTATTGTAGAGACGGAGCGGGGCGGAATCATCAGCCTGCCCGGGGTTCCTCGTGAGATGATTCACATGATGGAGCACTCGGTAATCCCATATCTGCAAGAACGGATGGGTGCTCCCGCCATCATCGTGGCGCGGAGTCTGCGGACGGCAGGACTTGGCGAGAGTCGGATTGATGCGGTCATTGGCGATCTGGAACGGCTCTCCAACCCAACGGTGGGGCTGGCGGCCCACGCCGGCCAGACCGACATCCGTATCACTGCCAAGGCGAGCCTGGCCGAGGAAGCAGAGGCGTTGATCGAGCCCATTGTGCAGGAGATACGTGATCGGTTGGGGATCCACATCTATGGCGAGGGGACGGAAACAGTGGAAGAGGTGCTGCTGTCCCTGATGAAGGAAAAGGGGCTGACCCTGGCGTTGGCGGAAGCAGGTACGGAAGGGTTGACCGGCGAACGGTTGGCGGGGGCCATGCACAGCGAACAGGTCGTGCGGCGGATGGTCCACGGCGCAGACTGGGGCGAACTGGCCACAGAATTGGGGCTGCCGGGGGCGGTCGACGTTCCTTTGGGCGATCGCGCGGAGGAGGCGGCGGAAGAGGTCCGCCAGGCGGCGGGAACGAGTGTGGGGCTGGCGGTGTTGAGCGAGTTGAATGACGAAGGGTGGCCAACCATGGCGATAGCGCTATCGACCGATAGCGGGAAACAGAGCCGGGAGCGCGGGTACGGCGGACCGCCAGAGCACCTGATCACGTGGGCCAGCACGCTGGCGCTCGATCGCTTGCGCCGTTCGCTGCTGGGCTGACCGGAGGAAGGGTTCGGTCCGGGGGTTGGGCGGCCGCACTCTGGGGGGAGAGAGGTGCGGCGGGCGGAACCGTGCAAAGGCGTCCGGTTTGTTTCGCGACACTCGGAGTTCTCGGGCGGTCGTTCTTATCTGGTAGGCCAGAACTCAAAGAGATCGCCAATGGATTGACCGAGGATGTTGCGACGAATCACCTCGGCAAAGATGTGGGCTACAGAGAGCACCCGTAGCCGCTCCGGCCGGCGGTCCGGTGGGAGGGGGACGGTGTCGGTGACGACGATCTCGTCGATCTCCTTCACTGCGTTGAGACGTTCGATAGCAGAGCCGGTAAAGAGGCCGTGCGTTACCATAATGGTGACGTGGGAGACGGCCTTTCGCCGCAGATGGTCAATAGTCCCGATCATAGAGCCGCCGGTGGCTATCTCGTCGTCCACCAGGATGGCGCGCTTGCCGCGCACGTCGCCCATTATCCCGGCAACGGCAACGCTATCATCGGAGAGACGCATTTTTTCGGCGGCAGCCATGGGCAGATCGAGGGCGCGCGCCAGTTTGGCGGCTCGCTTGGCGTGTCCGATATCGGGGGAGATAACCACCGTGTTGGCGAGGTCGCGTTCCTTCAGATAGGCGACAAAGACGGAATGGGCGGTCAGGTGGTCGGCTGGGATGCTGAAAAAGCCGTGCACCTGGGGCGAGTGGAAAGTCATCGCTACGACGTGATCGGCTCCGGCCGTCACCAGCAAATCAGCGATCAGTCGGGCGGCAATGGAGATACGAGGCGCATCTTTCTTGTCGGAACGGGCATACGAATAGTAGGGGATGACCGCGTGCACGCTCCTGGCCCCGGCGCCGCGGGCCACGTCTAGCATCAGCAGCAATTCCATAAGATTCTCGCTGCAGGGGGGCGACAGTGGCTGGACGATAAAGACGTCCTTGGCGCGGACGCTTATTCCCAGATGAGCAGAGAGGTTATCGTTAGAGAACCGTTGGATTGTGGTGGGGCCGAGCGGAAGCCCGAGATGGTCGGCGATCTTTTCCGCCAGCGGCCGGTGCGCGGTGCCGCTGAAAATCAGCGAGTCCTGCAGAGGGTTTCTATCGGTCATGATCCTTGGGGGCGCAAAGCGCGTGTTGAAAGGGACAGCCAGACATCGTTATGTTGAGCTGCGATGAGTTGTATTTTCGATTTGGTTGCGGCAGACCGGCATTGTCATACTGCCAGGTTATAAAAGGCGGAAGGGCCGGCAAAGGAGGCCGCGGGTCCGAGTTCCAGCTCGATTTCCATCAGCCGATTGTATTTGGCAACGCGGTCCGAGCGGCAGGGAGCACCGGTTTTGATCTGGCCGGCGTTGGTGGCGACGGCGAGGTCGGCAATGGTGGTGTCGGCGGTTTCGCCCGAGCGATGGGACACAACGGCGGTCCAATTGGCCCGCTTGGCCATCTCGATGGCTGCCAGAGTTTCGGTGAGGGAACCGATCTGGTTGAGTTTGATGAGAATCGAATTGGCAGCCTCCATCTCGATGCCTTTCTGCAGACGGTGGACGTTGGTGACGAGAAGGTCGTCGCCGACGATCTGGATCTTTTCGCCCAATCGCTCGGTCATGAGGGCAAAGCTGTCCCAGTCATCCTCCGCCAAACCATCCTCGATGGATATGATCGGGAATCGGTCAACCCAGTCAGCGTAGAAATCGACCATCTCGGCGCCGGTCAGTTCGCGGCCTTCCCGAGCGAGAACATAGACCTGGCGATTGGAGTCATAGATCTCGCTGGCGGCCGGGTCAAGGGCGATAAAGATGTCTTTGCCCGGCCGGTAGCCGGCCTTTTGAATGGCCTCCACGATCAACTCTACCGCCTGGCTGTTGGTTTTGAGAGAGGGAGCAAACCCGCCCTCATCGCCGACGCCGGTGTTGTGGCCCTGGGCTTGCAGGACCTTTCGGAGGGCCTGGTAGGTCTCGGCACACCAGCGGACGGCTTCGGCAAAGCTGGGAGCGCCCACCGGCATGACCATGAATTCCTGAAGATCGGTGGAATCGGAGGCATGCTTGCCGCCGTTTAGGATGTTCATCATAGGAACGGGCAGGGTCACGCCAAAGACGCCGCCCAGATATTGGTAGAGGGGGAGATTCGAGGCGTCGGCAGCCGCTTTGGCGACCGCGAGCGAGACCCCCAGTATGGCATTTGCGCCCAGCCGGCCCTTGTTGGGAGTACCGTCCAGTTCCAGCAGCGTCTTGTCGACGACGACCTGGTCGCGGGCGTCCATCCCGTCCAGCGCCTCGGCAATGGGTCCGTTGACGTTGGCTACGGCTTTGAGCACACCCTTGCCGCCATAACGCGTCTTGTCCCCGTCGCGCAATTCGAGGGCTTCATGCACACCGGTGGAGGCGCCGGAGGGAACGGACGCAATTCCGAATGCGCCTGATTCGAGCATCACCTGAACCGTGATTGTCGGATTGCCTCGTGAATCGAGTATCTCGCGGGCGAAAATGTGTTCAATTGCTGTCATGATCTCGACCTCCACAGTGCTTGAGCGCTGTTCCGGTAGGATGTGGTATCACGATATAGTATATCGGGCACCCGGATTTGGCAAGCAATTCCTCAAGTGCTATCGAAACAGGGCGAGTCCGGGTCTCTATTCGGCGTGCCGGCCGGCGTAGATCAGCCCGGCGCTGGTGTCCATGGTGATCTCCATGCCCTCTTGAAGTTTCTCGAGCGCATCCTGAACTCCAACGATGGCGGGCACGCCGAGTTCGGTGGCCAGCGTGGCAGCATGGCAGCCAGGACCGCCCTGCTGGGTGATGAGCCCGGCCGCCCGGCGAGCCAGCGGAATGAGGGTCCTGTCGCTGCGGTCAACTACCAATATTTCGTCAGTATCAATGTCATCGGTGGCCAGCCGGTCGGTGCGGACCCGGCCGGTGACGACGCGTTCCAGTACGCCGGTTCCGCTACACAATACGATTGGAATGGTCTCGACCTTCATGAGGTCGGTGGAGCCAGGCATGCTGGGCGAGATGCCGGCGGTGATGACGACGGTGTCGCCCCGGCTGATGAGGCCGCTGCGGATTGCGACTTGAATGGCGCCATCGAGCATCTCGTCAGTGTTCTCGGTCCGCTTGCCGAGCAGGGGGCAGACGGAGCGGGAGAGGAGCAGCCGGCGCTGAACCATGGGGCTGGGGGTGACAGCAATGATGGGACAGACGGGGCGGTAACGGGCAACCGCCCGGGCGGTGCGTCCAGACGCGGTGGCGCTGATAATGGCGGCTGCGCCCAGGTCGTGCGCCGTCTCGCAGGTGGCGTGGCTGAGCGCTTCGGTGACGGTAGCGACCGGCCGCTGGATGTAGGCGGGCGGCTCCCAGTGAACCGATTGAGACTTTTCCACCTCGAGGCCGATGTTGACCATGGTTTCAACGGATTCCAGAGGATAGCGGCCGATGGCGGTCTCGCCGGAGAGCATGACGGCGTCGGTGCCATCGAGAATGGCGTTGGCGACGTCGGATGCTTCAGCGCGGGTGGGGCGGGGATTGCGCATCATCGAATCGAGCATCTGAGTGGCGGTGATGACGGGGATGCCAGCCGCGTTGCACTTGCCGATGATCATCTTTTGGACCATGGGCACCGTCTCGGGCGCGGTTTCAATTCCCAGGTCGCCCCGGGCGATCATGATACCATCGGCGGCAGCGATAATGGCGTCAATCTGTTCTACCGCTTCAGGTTTTTCGATTTTGGCGACCAGCGGCGCCGGCCGGCCGAATTGGCATAGTTCGGCCATTCGCTTTTTGAGGAGGAGCACCTGGTCGGCGGAACGAACAAAGGAGAGGGCGATCCAGTCAGCTCCGGCTGAGAGTGCGAACTCGAGGTCGTCCCAGTCTTTTTCGGTGATGGCGGGGATAGAGAGCGCCGCGTTGGGAAGATTCAACCCCTTGTTCGACTTTAGCAGGCCACCGATGACCATGTGGCAGATGATATCAGTAGAGTTACTCTCCTGGACGCTGGCTTCCAGCAGCCCGTCGTCCATCAGAATCCGGTCGCCAGCGTGCACCTCTGCGGGCAAACTGGCGTATTGGAGGGGTGCGGTGGCCGGCCGGCCATCCTCGGCGGCCGAATGCCCGATGATGGGGCGGTTGGTGAGGACCAGAGTTTCGCCGGCCTCAAGTTGGAGACCGTCTGCTCCCACATCGCCGATGCGCAGCTTGGGGCCCTGGAGATCGACGAGGATGGCGACGGGCCGGTCCAGGGCCGCGGAACTCTCGCGGATACGGATGATATTCTCGCCGTGGTATTCCTGGTCACCATGAGAAAAGTTGAGTCGAGCGACATTCATCCCGGCCAGGATCATCTGGCGCAAAATTCCGGCGTCGTCGGTGGCCGGTCCGATGGTGCAGACGATCTTGGTTCTGAGTCTGGGCATGGTTGGGACCTGCTAGACGTTGAGCGCCTGGCGGACAGCGCGTACAATCCCCTGGTAGTCGGGCAGGGTTTCCTTCAGGCGGGCAATTTGCCTGGGGCTGGAGAGGCGGACGTGTCCAATGGCGCGTTCGACCTGGCCGGTGGTGGAGAGGGTGGGTTCTCTGACCAGGATCATCGGCACCCCCTGGTCGGCGGCCGCGCTCAACACGCGAACGGCGGGCCGCAGGTTGCCGGTGAGGATCAGGCATTTGGTGGAGGTGCGCAGGGCGGCCATGATCACA